>CAZSKE010000333.1:0-3356 GCA_964607325.1 uncultured bacterium
ACCCACGTTCGCCTTTCCACCCTATTCCTCCTTTTGCCCCGGATTCGGAGCCACGACGGCGGGCAATTACCCCGGGAGTGTCGGAGGGTACGCGACTCGCTTGGCCCAGCACGTCTTGTCATCCACCTCGGCCGTGACGGCGGTGGCTTTCCACTTGGCCTTGGAAGGGACGATCGTCGGCAGTTTCTCGAGGGCGGCGATTTACGCCGACGCCGCGGGCGCGCCCGGCGCCTTGATCGTCCAGTCTTCGGGTCTCTTCGACAACCTGGCCCAAGGTTGGAACCTCATCCCCGTCCCTCAGACCGTCCTACCCGCGGGAACGTACTGGCTGGGGGCCTTTGTGGACGTGGGTGGCACCACCTACAACTTCACCGGAAGCCCGGGGGCGGGTTTGTCGGCTGCCAGCGATTGGTCTTCCTCGGCGCCGGATCCGTTCACGGGAGGGTTCGCGTCCTCCTGGATCTGGGCCTTTGTGGGCCTTTGCGGCCCCCTCCCCACGAACACCCCGACGATCACCTTGAGCAGTACTTCCACCCCGACTCCGACCCGGACCTCCACCTGGACCAGCACGAACACCCCGACGATCACCTTGAGCGGTACTTCCACCCCGACCCCGACCCGGACCTCCACCTGGACCAGCACGAACACCTCGACGAACACCTTGACGCCCACGCGTACCTGGACGGGATCGCCCACGAACACGTCCACCTTTACGAACACGCCGACCCCCGCGAACACCTCCACTCCGCGCCCGACCTCCACCCCGGACGGTTCGCTCACCCTTTCCTCCAACGCGTTCAATCCCGCCCAGGGGGATCTCGCCGTGGGTTTCCGGGTCGAGACGCCGGGACGCGTCAGGATCTGGGTTTACAACCAATCGGGCGAGGAAGTGGCGGCGATTCTGGACCAGGAAATGTCGCCTGGGGCCTACCGCGCCGCTTGGAACGGCCGGAACTCCGCGGGGGCCATGGTGGGCAACGCCCTCTATTTCATCCGGATCGAGACACCCTCCACCCAACGCGTCCTGAGAGTGCTCGTCCTGAAGTAGTTTCCCGACGCGAATCGGACAAGAGAATCCACGACCCGGGGCGGTCACCGGGTTCGCCCGTGAAAACCACCCTCCTTGTGATAATCTAGCGGAGCGCAGAAAAAGTCTCGCGTCCCGATCAAGGCGCGATTTCATCAAACGCGGGGGTTTCCCATGCGGAGCATGACTGGATTTGGCCGAGGCTCGGGCCGTTCCAAGGCCGTCCATCTGACGGCCGAAATCAAGACCGTCAACCACAAGTTCCACGACGTGACGATCAAGCTACCCGGGGTTTGTCAATTTCTGGAGCCCGAAATCCGGGATTGGGTCCTGGGATCGGTGACACGTGGAAAGGTGGACGTGTACGTGAGGGACCAAACGCCCGGCGGCGGGCGGCGGGTGACGGTCCAAGAGGAGATCTTGGAAGGCTACTTGAAAGCCGCCCGTGGCGCCGCCCGGAAGTTCAAGCTCAAGGGGGACATCCCCGCCGAGGCCGTCCTGCGCTTGCCCGATGTCCTGCGGGTGTCCGAGGAGGAACGCCCCGAGGCGGACCTTCGCAAGGCGGCTCGTCAGGCGATGACCGTCGCGCTCCAGGCCCTCGACAAGATGCGCTTCTCCGAGGGGGGGCGTCTAGCCAAGGACGTGATCGCTCGCGCCGCCGAAACGCATCGTCTCATCGGCTTGATCCGCGAGCGGCATAAGGCCCTCATGACGGAGAAAGTGAAGGCGCTTCGCGAAAAAGTGGCCGAGTTCCTCCCGGAGTCCCTCCAGGACCAGGCGCGTTTGGCCACCGAGGAAGGCATCCTGCTCCAGCGCCACGATATCGCCGAGGAATTGACCAGGCTTTCCAGCCATGTGGAGGCGCTTTTGGGGGCGGTCAAGGAAAAAGGCGTCGTGGGAAGGCGTCTGGACTTCTTGCTCCAGGAAATGAACCGCGAGGCCAACACGATCGGCTCCAAGTCCTCCGACGCGTCCCTCGCCCACCACGTGGTTCGTCTCAAGGAGGTCCTTGAGCAGGTGAGGGAACAAATCCAGAACATCGAGTGATGAAACGGCGTTGGCGATCGGCGGTCAGCTCGAATGACTTGCCATCCGCTCCTAGCCGTCCGCCACCCGCAACTTTGCCGAGGATTGCGCGAAAGATGACCCGAAAAACAATCGCACGCGACGGTCACAAACGGGCGCGTGGCATGTTGGTGGTGTTGTCCTCGCCCTCGGGCGCGGGAAAAACGACGGTCGCGACCGAATTGGTGAAGAAAGAACCGAACCTGATCCGGTCGATCTCCTGGACTACCCGACCCCGGCGCAGGGGCGAGACCCAAGGACGCGCTTACATCTTCGTGAGCCGCGACCGGTTCAAGGAACTGAGGAGCCGGCGGGGCTTTCTGGAATGGGCGCGTGTGTATCGCAATTTTTACGGAACCCCCCGGGCCTGGGTGGAAAAAAGGCTTCGACGGGGCAAGGACGTGTTGTTCGTCATCGACGTGCAGGGCGCGCGCCATGTGCGCCGCCGGTGTCCCGATTCGGTCCTCATCTTTCTCAAGCCCCCCGGTTGGAAAACGCTTCGGGAGCGACTGGCTCGCCGGGGAACCGAATCCCCGGAGGCGTTGTCCCTGCGGCTTCGCGCCGCGCGGAAGGAGATGGCGGAGGCGGGTTTTTACGATTATCGCGTGGTGAACGACCGCGTGACCCACGCGGTGGCGCGCATCCGGGGCATTCTGAGACGGGAAAGGGCGCGGCGGCGTGGAAAAGGGCCTGAATCCGCCCTGGGCGGCCCACCCCGGCGGAAGCCCTCCCGGGACGAGAAGGTTTCATTGAAAAGGCCCTTGGGTTATAATCCGCAACCCCCGGGAAAGAAACGTCTTCCCGGAAAGCCGTCCAGACCTCGGAGGATGTCGTGATCGACCCCAAGAAGACCATGAGTTTGGAACCCTTTTTCAATCGGTATAAAACCGTGCTGTTGGGGTCGCAAAGGGCCCGTCAATTGGTGGACCGCGCCGAGAAACACGGCATGTCCGCCGATGTCTCCAAGGTGATCGGCCAGGTTCTCGAGGAGATTCTTTCCGGCAAGGTTTCCCTCAAGGTCGATCCGTTGGCCCCCCCCGCCAAGAAGAAGTCCAAGGAAAAATCCGAAGGCTGATCCCCCGGTTTTCCCGCCCCGAACCCGCCTGGGAGGACGGCCCTCCGTGAATCCCATTCCCACCCGACCGCGTATCCTTATGTGCGTGACAGGCAGTGTCGCGGCCTACAAGACCGCCGCCCTCGCCCGTCGGCTGGCCCGCTCGGCGGAAATGCGGGTCATGATGACACCGGCCGCCACCCGCTTGAC
>CAZSKE010000334.1:0-3355 GCA_964607325.1 uncultured bacterium
ACCGCGACCCACACCGCCACCCTGCCCCCGGGCGCCACGCCCACCCTCACCATGACCCAGATTCCCCCCGCTTGCCCGGTTTTCAACGGTTTGGAAAGCCTGACCGAAAACGGCACTTGGAGCGGCACGGGCGCCACGCGCTCCCTCTCCACGGACCATGTGACCCAGGGGAACAACTCCATGCAGGTGCTGGTCACCACGGCCGCCTCGTATAACCAGCAGGTCTTCAATCTCGAAGCCTTCAACCCCAGCGACTGGGGGGGTGTGAGCCGGTTGACCATGGACATCTACGTGGAGCCGTCCCTCTTGACGGGCGCCTCGTACCATGAACTGGTCCTCATCGGCCAGTCCCAAGCCGCCGGCAAGACTTGGCAGACCATCTCGCTCAACGCGCCGGTCATCCAGGCGGGGGCCAACACGGTCACCTTCAACATCAGCATGACCAACGGCGGATTGTTGCCGGGCGAGCCGATCGACAATCTTCTCTTCATCTACAACAACGATTCGACCGTCGGCACGGGCAGTTTCTACATCGACAATATGCAGTTGTGCCAGGGACCGACGCCCACGCTGACCATGACGGGCGGGACGGGTTGCCCGATTTTGAACGGGGCCGAGAGTCTGACCGAGAACGGTGACTGGTCGGGCACGAACGCCACGCGCAGTTTGTCCACCGACCACGTGACGGAGGGGGCCACTTCCCTGGACGTGAACGTGACGACGGGCGGCGCTTACAACCAGCAGATATTCAACCTGAGCAATTTCACGGAAAACGACTGGTCCGGCGCCACCCAGTTGACGATGGACCTGTACGTGGACGCCTCGCTTGTGGCCGGGGCCACCTACAGCCAGTTGGTGCTGATCGGTCAGTCCCAAGCCGCCGGCAAGACGTGGCAGGCCATCGGGACCAATTCGCCGGCGTTGGTCGCGGGCGCCAACAGCGTCACGATCAATATCGACACGGCGGCCACGGGACTTTTGCCGGGCGAGCCGTTGACCGACTTGTTGTTCATCTATAACAACAACGCGACCGTCGGGACGGGGCACTTCTACGTGGATAACATTAAGGTTTGCGGGGCCGCCATCCTGTCGGTGGTGAACACGCCCACCCCGACCGAGTCCTTCACGCCGGCCGACACAAGCACCCTGACCCCCACCCTGCCGCCGGGCGCCGACACCTACACCTTTACGCCCACGGCGACCGTGACGGAAACGCCGACTGAAACCGTCACCCAGACCCCAGGCGCCGGCACCTGCACGACGCTGGAGAACGGCTTCGAGACCCTGACCGAGAACGGGAGCGTCACGGCGCAAGACAATGTGACCATCGCCCTGACGGGCACGCACGTGTCCCAGGGCGCCAACGCGCTCGAGATGACCCTCGTGACCGGCGGCGGCAAGAACCTCATCTCTTGGTCGGGTTTCTTCCACAACGTCTGGGCCCCGTACAACGTGACCAAGATCGTGATGGACGTGTACATCGATCCGGCCCTCGCGGGGCCGACCTACACGCAGTTGCAATGGGTGGCCCAGTCGTCCTCGGCGGGCAAGTGGTGGGCGCCCATCACCGAAAACACCGACGTCGTGGCGGGTCTCACGCAGAAGGTGGAGATTCCCATCGACTGGACGCAGGGCAACATGCTGGCCACGGACATCATCAGCAGTTTGATCCTGGTGTACAACTCGGACGCCACGGCCACCGGCTCGATCACGGTGGACAATCTCCGCCTGGAGAGCGACACCTGCCCGCCTCCCATCCCCGCGGTTTGCGGGATGTTCAACTCCTACGAGTCCCTCACCGACAACGGAACCACGACGGCCCAGGACGACGTGACCGTGGCTTTGAGCGGGACCGAGGTCACGGAGGGCGCGAGCAACCTGTGGTTGTCGGTGCAGACCGGCGGTAGCAAGAACCTCTACACGGCGAGCGGGTTCGCCCCGAACGTCTGGACCAACGTGACCCAGATCGTCATGGACGTGTGGATGGACCCCACCCTCATCGGATCGAGCTACACCCAATTGCAGTGGGTGGCGCAGTCCTCCGCGGCCGGCAAGTGGTGGGCGCCCATCACGCCGAACGTGGACGTGGTGGCGGGCTCTCAGACGGTCACCATGAACGTGGATTGGGCCCTGGGCAACATGTTGCCGACGGACGTGATGAGTTCCCTCATCCTCGTGTACAACACGGACGCGACGACTCTCGCTTTCCCCGCGAACATTTACATCGATAACGTCCGGTTGTTGGACGCGACCTGCGGGGGAAGCTCGCCTGTCGCGACGGCCACCCCGACGGAGACGCTTCCTCCCGCGGTGAACACGGACACGCCGACGGAAACGCCCACGGAACCGGTCGCCGCGGACACCGCTACGGACACGCCCACGGAACCGATCGTCGCGGATACCGCCACGGAAACGCCGACGGAAACGCCCACGGAACCAATCGTCGCGGATACCGCCACGGAGACGCCGACGGAAACGCCCACGGAACCAATCGTCGCGGATACCGCCACGGAAACCCCGACGGAAACGGTAACAGCCACCACCGCTTGCGTGGATGGCGGGGCGCCTTGGGGATTCGAGACTTGCGTTGAAGGCTGGTCGGACCACGTGGGTGACGGGACAGTGGATACGGGCGTCTTCACCGAATGGTCCAGCGCCGGGTTGACGAATGGCGCCGTGCGAGTTTACGTGCCTTTCTCGGCCCAGGACCAGGTGGAGAACATCGAGTACACCTTCGCCACTCCCCAAGACCTGACCGGCAAGATGATCCGCATGCAGGTGTACGTCGACACGTCCGTTTCGGACGGCTATCCGGCGGCCATGATTTTCTTGCAGAGCGGCAGTACTTGGGCCTGGGAGGCGCAACCCTGGAACAACGCCACCTTGGGGAGCTATTTCACCGTGCAGTACGCCCCGACCTTCGTCGGCGGCGACGCGACGCAAGTGCAGAGGATCGGCCTTCAGATCGCCATCGGAGGCTCCGGAACGGTGATCGGCGCGGGTGATATCCGCATCGACGACGTGGAGATCCTGGACGCGCCGTTGACGCCCACCCCCAGTTACACCTCGACACCTGGCGCCAGCGCTTGCACGATGATCCTCAACGATTGCGAGACCCTCGCGGGCCAGGGAACCTGGGGTACCAACGGCAACGCGACCCTCAGCATCGTGGACGCCGCGACGGCGCCGGTGGGAGCCATCACCGAGGGCTCCAACTGTCTGCAGGCCAACATCACGACGGCCTCCGGGTGGAACGCCTTCCTGAACCTGAACAGCTTCTCGCCGTTCATGTTGGACGCATACGCGCAGGTGATCGCCGACGTGTATGTGGACTCCACGGTTGTGGCGGGCGCCA
>CAZSKE010000335.1:0-3343 GCA_964607325.1 uncultured bacterium
GACCAGGGGCGCGACGTTCATTTCATCCATGTGGTGAACGAAAAGAGCGGGCCGCTGGGCGTGTTGGTGTACCGTCTTTCCAAGTTCCCCGACAAGGCGGCTGTTTACAAGGAGATGGCCGAGGATTACCGGGAGGAGATGAAAGTTTCCGAGGTGCTTTTTGTGGACACGGAGACCGCGAAATTCGAGGCCGATCCCGTCGTGGAAAACGACACCCTCTGCTATGAGATCCCCGCGGAAAAGTTGACGGCCAAGATCCGGGAATTGCGGGAGGAGTTGAAGCGACGTGCCCGTTTAAGTAAACTGCGTGAAACCTTGTAGGCCGATTTTTTTAATATCCCGGAGGTGGTTGGATGAAAAGGTTCTTGGGTGCTTTCACCGCGTTGGCTTTGAGCTTTTGCGCCGTGTCGGGTGTCGGAGCGACGGAAAAATCACCGTTAGCCAGGGGTGGCCACATCGGCATCGGGTTGGTGGTGGGGGAACCCGGCGATTGGGGCGTGTCGGGGAAAGTCTGGCTCAGCCGGACCTTCGCGTTCCAACCGGCCGTCAATCTCGAGAATGACGTCATTCTCCAGGCCGATTTGCTTTGGCATTATTACGGCGTCGTGAAACCGCAAAAAGGCGCCATGCCGCTTTACATCGGCGTGGGAGCCGCGACGGACATCGACGACGTTTTCGCCGTGCGGGGTCCCGCGGGAATCTCCTACCAATTCGCGGACGTGCCCGTGGACATCTTTTTCGAGATCGTCCCGACGATGTGGTTTTTCGACGGCGGGGATGATTTCAAACTGGACGCGGGTTTCGGCAGTCGCTTCTATTTCTGATCGAGGCTGGTTCTGATCGAGGCGGGTTCTGATTCGGGCCGGAAGACATCGAGACAACGCGGGGTCGGGATCACGGCCCCGCGTTTTCTTTATGGGCTGAAGGTGGTGGAGCGCGGCTCAAAGCGCGCGAGGAGGCCTGTTCCTTGGAAACGGCTTTGATGATGTTCGCCTCCAGCGAACGCGACGCGAACCTCTACTACGCGACCCGCTTCTTGGCGCCCGACCCCTTTTTGTATTTTCGCCTCAAGGGCCGTTCCGTCATCCTCCTGAGCGATTTGGAATATGATCGGGCCCGAAAACAGGCCCGGGTGGACCGGGTGGAATCCCTCTCCGATTGGTCCCGGCGGCTCCGCGCGAAGGATCCTGGGCAATCCACCGCTTCCGACGTGGCGGCTTTCTTTCTGAAAAGACACGCGGTTCGAAAAGCCGTGGTCCCGCGCGACTTCCCTCTGGGCTTCGCCGACGCGCTTCGCTCGAAGGGGATCCGTTTGGAGGCCCGGCCGGATCCCTTTTGGGAGGAACGCGCCCTCAAGAGCCGGGAGGAGGTGCGGTGTATCCGGCGCACATTGCGACATACCGAGCGGGCCATTCGGAAAGCGGAGGAAACGCTCCGGCGCTCGACCCTCCACGGCCGCAAGCTTCTCTTCCGCGGCGAAACCCTCACCAGTGAAAAGTTGCGGAGGATCATCGACGTTTCATTGATGGAAAACCGTTGCGTGGCGTCCCACACCATCGTGGCGCCCGGGGACCAGGGTTGCGACCCTCATTGCGAGGGAAGCGGGCCGGTCTGGGCGAATCGCTCGCTGGTGGTGGACGTTTTCCCGCGCTCGACGGAAACGCTTTATTACGCCGATATCACCCGCACCTTCGTGAGGGGCAAGGCCTCCGAGGCCTTCCGGCGTCAGTACGAGGCCGTGAAAGCCGGGCAACAGGCCGGGCTCAAGCGGATTCGCGCCGGGGTCAACGGGCGGGTGGTTCACGAGGCCGTCGCGCGCGAGATGGAATCACGGGGTTTCTCGACGGGCGTGCAAAAGGGCGTCCGTGTGGGCTTTTTCCACGGGACGGGGCACGGGGTGGGGTTGGAGATCCATGAATCCCCCCGCGTGAACGCCACGGATCACGTTCTTCGGGCCGGGGAAGTCGTGACGGACGAGCCGGGTTTGTACTATCCGGGCGTGGGGGCCGCGCGGTTGGAGGATCTTTTGGTGGTCACGAAGACCGGTAACGAGAATCTCACGACCTATCCCAAACGGCTGGAAATCCGATAGCCCCGCGATACAGGGATGTCGCTCAGGACACGCGCGAATCGTTCGCGGAGGGTGGTGGGTTGGGGGTTGAAGCCGGAGGCCGACGGCCGACCGATGAATCTAGAACAGCCAATAGGACAGGACGATCAGAAGGCCGCCGATCAGCATCATGGAGGCGTTTTGCGTCTTTTTTCCTCGAAAAAGGAAATAACCTCCCAATAGGCCGAGGATCAACGACACGATCGTGAGAATCACTTTTTGACCGTCACGGGGCCGAAGCTGTCGATCATGTCCGCCATTCCCTCCAGAACGATACGGGCGATCGGCGCGGCGACGTCTTTCCCGGTGCCGCCGTGTTCCGCCAGGATGGCCATGGCGATCTTGGGATTCTCCGCGGGAGCGAAACAGATGAACCAAGCGTGGAAGTTGGGGTTTCGCGAGCCGGACGTCCCCGTCTTCCCGGCCACTTGGAAGGCTTTGACGCGCGCCTTGGCGCCGATCCCACGCTCCACGTCATTGACCATCATTCCGGTCATGGCCCGCGCGACATGGCGATTGACGGCCTTCTGGAGAATCTGGGGTTTCTGTTGCTCCAGGATTTTCCCCTCGATATTGGTGACGCGCGACACGAGGTAGGGGGACATCAGGACCCCGTCGTTGGCGATGGCGCTGGCGATGAGCGATCCTCCCAGCGGGGTGATTTTGAAATCCCTTCCCAACCCGGTGGACGCCTCGGCCAAATCGAACTTGGAAAGCCCCAATTTGGGGGACACGCTCATGGAAACCGGGACGGGGAGCGTTTTCAGGCTGTTGTTGAAACCGAAGCGGTTGAAGAACTCGAACAGGACGTCGTTGCCCAGCAGAAAACCCAGCTCCGCGTAGGCGATATTGCTGGAAGCGTCGAAGGCCTCCTCCAGGCTCTTGAGAATCCCGTGGCGCTTCCAATCATAGAAGACCTTCCCGTCGTAATACCGGTAGTTCTGCCGGATGTTGAGCGGGAAGATGTGCTTCAGGTCCGCGTTCTTCTCGAGGGCGGCGGCGGACGTGATGATCTTGATGATGGACCCGGGCTCGTATAAACCCTCAAAGGCGCGGTTGAAGAGGGGTTTGTTGGAATTGCCGATGTACTTCCACCAATCGTCGTGGACTTTTTCCGGGGTGAAGGTGGGTTGAGAAACGGCGCCCAGGATCTCGCCGGTTCGCGGGTTGAGGACCACGATGGAGCCTTTGTACCATCCCATGGCCTTCAGCAAAAGCCGCTGGACCCTGGCG
>CAZSKE010000336.1:0-3340 GCA_964607325.1 uncultured bacterium
CACATGCACCTTGTCCTGGGTCAGGAGCTTGGTGACCCCCATCACGGCTTCCTCGGGCTTCCCCTGGTCGTCCACCGAGATGATCTGGAGTTTTTTTCCGTTCACTCCGCCAGCCGCGTTCGCCTCCTCGACGGCCAGAACCAGTCCCTCGTGGTTGGAGATGCCGAACGTGGCCTCGGAACCGGTCAAGGATCCGTATTCGCCGATGCGGATCACCGAGTCGTCGCGCTTGGAGGCGCAAGAGACGACCGCCAGGGAGGCCAGGACGAACAGGCTTGAAAGAAGAAGGGTTTTACGCATGGTTCCCTCGGAAACGGTTTTCAAGGCGGGGGTATGCTAGGAAACACGACAAAGCGTGTCAAGCAAGCGCCGCCGTCGGCCGCTGGCGGTTAACTCCAGACTTCAACCTCCAAAACTGACCGCGGACGGCTGACCACTGATGGCTGGTTTTTCAGCGCCATTTCCAGTAAAGACGCAGGGAGTTTCCCACCACGCTCACGGAGGAAAGGCTCATCGCCAGGGCCGCCAGGGCGGGCGGCAGGGGCGATAAGGCCGCCAGGGGAATCATCAGGACGTTGTACCCGAACGCCCAGGCCAGGTTCTGCAGGATCGTCCGGAGAACGTCCTTCGATAAGCGCAAGGCTTCCTCCACCTTGGCCAGTTCCGGTTTCAACAACACCAGATCCCCCGCCGCGCGGGCCACATCCGTTCCCGTGCCGAGCGCCACCCCCAAGTCCGCCTGAGTGAGCGCGGGCGCGTCGTTGTATCCGTCGCCCACCACGGCTACCGGGAACCCCTTCCCCTGGAGATCCTTCACATAGGAAAGTTTGTCTCCAGGCGCGGCGTTCGACACGAAATGATCCGCGCCAACCCGGCGCGCCACTCGCTCGGCCACGACCGGCCCGTCGCCGGTCAACAAGTGCACTTTCAAGCCCTGTTTTTTCAAAAGACCGACAGCCTCGGAGGCGTCCGCCCGCAAGGGGTCTTCCATCGCGAAGATGGCGGCCACTTTGCCTTCGATGCCCAGATACGCGATGGTTTGCCCCCCCTGCCGAAAAGCTTCCGCGTGCGCGCGTTCCTGCTCGGTGGGAGCCCCCTCCAGAACAGCCTCCACAAAAGCCTTGGTTCCCACCACCACCTCGTGGCCTTCCACCCGCCCTCTCAACCCACCCCCCGGGGTCTCATGGACCTCCTCGGCGTGGGGAAGCGGAAGGTGGAGCACCATGACTTCCTTCAAGAGGGCCGCGGCGAGTGGATGGTTGGTGTGGGCTTCCAACGCCCCCGCGTACCGCAGGACTTTCGATTCCGTCATGTCCTCGGCCACATAGGCGTCCACCAGGCGGGGCTTTCCCTCGGTCAAGGTTCCGGTTTTGTCGAACACCACGACCTGAAGGGACGCCGCGCGCTCCAGCACCTCGGCGCGCCGCAGGAGAATGCCCCGCCGGGCCGCGATCCCGGTGCCCACCAGGAGCGCGGTCGGAGTGGCCAGGCCCAAGGCGCAGGGACAGGCGACCACCAGCACGGCCACGGCCCGAACGAGGGCCTCCGACCAAGTCGCGTTCCCCCAAGCCATCCAACCGACCCAGGTCAAGGCCGCCACGACGAGAACCGTCGGCACGAATATCGAGGAAACCCGGTCCGCCATTTTCTCCAAAGGAGCCTTGGTCCCCTGCGCCTCCTCCACCATCCGGATGATGCCGGCGAGCGTCGTCTTCTCGCCCACGGCCGAGGCCCGGATCGTCAAGGTGCCTTGTCCGTTCAAGGTGCCCCCGTACACCCGACTCCCGCTCGTCTTTTCCGCGGGAATCGATTCACCCGTCAACAAGGATTCGTCCGCGAGGCTTCGACCCTCCACCACTTCCCCGTCCACAGGGAACGACTCCCCGGGCCGTACGGCTAGAAGATCCTCGGGCCCGACCGCCTCGACGGGCACATCCACCTGTCGCGTCTCCTGGATCACATGGGCGGTTCCGGGTTGAAGATCCATGAGCCGTTCCACGGCCTGTCCCGTTTTCCGTTTGGCGGACACCTCGATCCAACGGCCGACCAGAATGAACGTGATGATGAGGGCGCACGCGTCGAAGAAGCTCTCGCCGTTTCCGGCCAGAAGCGCCGGAAACGAGGCGAAATACGCGACGCCGCTTCCCAGGGAAATCAAGGTGTCCATGTTGACGTCGAGCCGCCGTAGATTCCGGAGGGCCCTCTCGTGGAAAGGCCAACCACCGACGAAAAAGATGGGGGTGGCCCATAAGGCCTGGGCCCAAAGGGGAAGAAAACCGTGATGGGAGAAATCCAGGTGCCGCACCAGGAAGGGGGTGGACAGAACCAGAGCCATGACCAGACGCCAGCCGGTCCGGGAACGCTCAAGATCGTACACCACCGAAGGCCGCCGACGAACGCCCGGCTCAGGCATCTTGCCCCCATAGCCCGCGCGCCGAACGGCTTCCTCCAAGGCTTTCGGATCGGTCGCGGCCTCGATCTCCACGTAAGCCCGGTGCGTCGCGAAATTCACATGGGCGTTGAGAACGCCCGGGACTTGCGCGAGGGATTTCCTCACCCGGAGGGCGCAGGACGCGCAGGTCATGCCTTCAACGTCGAGGACCACCGAACGCGGGGGAATCGGCTCGTCGGCCGAGGCGTCAGACACGACGCGCGCCATAACCCGCGGCCGTGACGGCTTTCAACAAGGCCATCTCGTCCAGAGAATCCTCATGGGTCACGAGGGCTTCGCCCTTCTCCAGACTCACGTGGACGCCCGTGACTCCCGGAACGGCTTCCAAAGCTTTTTGCGTATGCAGAACGCAGTGGGAGCAGGTCATGCCCTCGATTTTGAGTAACGTGGCGCTCATGGCTGTTTCCTTCCATATCCATCATAGGGAAGAAAGGTCTTAAAACCCACTAGGGCCGCCAGAGCAATTGACAATAGAAAATCGAGAATCGACAAGGGCAATTGCGGTCCATTTTCGATTTTCGATTCTCGGGGGGGACTTTTCAATACGTGCGTAGCGGTCTATTTGCTCAAGTGGAGCACGCAAAAAAAAGGGGCCCGTGTTTCCACGGGCCCCTTTTCAAAAGGATCCTCAACTCTCGGTTTCGTTCTCCAGGCCCTTTTTACCCTTCTCCCTGCCCTTTTTCATGGGGCACTTGCCGTCTTTCCAAGCTTTGCAGCATTTTTTGCAATCACAGGGCTTTCCATCCTTGCATTGGCATTTCGGGCAAACGCAGTTCTGCTTGCCATCCTTGCCCACGCAACAAGCGCCCAAACCCTTGGCCCCCTTCATCGCGGGGCAAAACTTCTTCTCCAGGGCCTTCCCGCACTCCGGGCATTTTCCCTTACCCT
>CAZSKE010000337.1:0-3339 GCA_964607325.1 uncultured bacterium
CCTCGTCGTCGCAGTAGTTCCAGGGACCGTACTTGGAGCGCGGGTAATCCTCGCTCTCCACGAGTTTCTTGCCCAGCTCGATGATGTCCACGCCCGCGTCGCAGATGGCGGCGTAAACCGCCTTCACGAAGTCCTCGGAGAACTGGTAATTGTTGATCAGCCCACCGTCGCGAATGGTGCAATCCAGAACCTTGATTTCTTTCCGGAACATGGGGAATCCTTTTCGTAACTCGGATGGTTCGTCTCAGGGCGCGGAAATCCCCGGGACACTCGCGCCCCAGGTCAGACTTGGGGTACCCTCCGGGTCGCGTAGTTTAACAAATTGAAACCTCGGATAAACAGCAAATCCGAGGGCGTCCACAGACATCGTTCCCGGGCCAAAACGGATTAACAAACACCGCGTTCCGCCCGCGTTTCATGTTTTTACGCCGTCGGATCCGGGCCCGGTGGCGCCTGGTTTTTTCTTTTCGCGATCACCCGGATCGCCACGGTCAGAACGCCGACGAACAAAGCCGCGAGAACTCCCGTTCCAGCCCATCCAGCGATCTGGTTCCACAGGCCCGCCCGGTGCGGACGGGTCGGAAAAGAATCCAGGTTATGGACACGAACGCTTTCCACCATATCCTTCGACAACAGCGCCACTTCCGCGAAGGCGCGCTCCACGTCGGCCCGGTTTTCAACCGTGCCGATCGCCTTGAAGCTGATGGAGATCGAATGCGGCCCGACCCAGAAATAGACCTGACGCCCACAGATCAAGCCGTTGGGCTGGCCCGTCATTTTCCCCTCCGCCTCGTATCGCAACGACAAGGCGGGTATCGATCCGATGTCGAAATCGGCCAAGTCCGATATTTTGAAACCCTTGGCCGACAATTCCCGCGGCGCCTTCCTCAAGGACCGTCTTTGCTCCGATTTCGTCATGCCATAACCGTCGGACTCCAGCGGGACGTTCGAGGTGATGGTGATCATTTTCCGGGGGCCGAGGTCGGGGGAGAGGAAATGGCACACGACGATGTCGTTGTCGCCCGGGATGGCTTCCCACCCGCCCGGAGTTTTCATGTCGAAATCGACACCGTTCGAATTGGGGTAGGATTTCGAGTTGAACGTTTTTTCCAGCGTGACGGCGGCGGCAAGCGCGGAGAACGAGCCCATCCAAAAGCACAGGGACACGACGAATAGCGCCTTTTTCCGCATGGTTCCTCACCCTATGAATCGCGCGGCCCGGGGAGGGCCGCCGGAAATGGCACCGCTTCTTATACGAGCTTCTCGAGAATATCCCTCAACTCGGAGAAATTTTCCGCGCGGCGCATTTCTTTTTCCTGGTTTTTCAAAGCGTCACACGCCCTGAACAGTATCCCCGTTTCCGCTTCCCGCAGCATCTTCACGTCGTTGAACGAATCCCCGACGGCGATGGTGCCGAACCCCGACTCCCTGAAGCGCCGCACCACCTCGGCCTTCCCGTCCGGTTCGCGCAGTTTGTAGCCGGTCACCATGCCCTTCTTGTCGACGACCAGGGAATTCGCGTACATGAACGGATTGCCGATCTTCTCGACCAGCGGATTGATGTAGTCGTAATAGCTCCCGGTGAGGATGGCCACCTGCGCTTTTTTTCTCAGCCAGTCCAAGAATTCCTTGGCCCCGTCGAACGGGCTCATTTTCGCGATGATCTTGTGCATCGCCTCCAGGCTGATGTCGTGCTTTTTCAGCACGGCGATGCGCATTTTCATCAGCACGTCGTAATCGGGCTCGTCCCGGGTGGTTTTCATGAGTTCCGGGATGCCGGCGATCCGGGAGAACTCCTCCCAGAATTCCGGCACGAGCACACCCTCCAGGTCGAAACAAACCACCTTCATGGGAAGACCCCCATCGGGATGGATGACTGTTCGCGCGGCGCTTTTCCCCGCCCCTCCCCTCGAGCGGAAGACGCCCCGAGGAAAAAGACGCGCGAATCAAGAGCGGTCATGGCGATTCGCCCCGGGAGCCGCTCAGGGATTTGACGATGGAACATCACGGCGCCGCGTTTCAGCCTAGAACGGCTTCCTTCAGGGCCTTCAAAACGCGGAATTTCACGACGCGCTTCGCCGCGATTTTGATGGTGGCCCCGGTCGCGGGGTTCCGGCCGATCCGCGCCTTGCGGTTCTTGAGTTGAAACACGCCCAGGCCGTCCAGCTTGATCTTTTTTTCTTTTCTCAGGGTTTTATGGATCGTCAGGCGGAGAGCTTGCAAGACGCCCTCGATCTCTTTTTTCTTGAATCCGGTGTCGTTCGCCAATTGCGCCAGCAGTTCACTCTTGGTCACGCCGTTGCCTCCTGGGGATGAAGACTGACTGACGACTTCATAACAGGGTACAGGATAGCGTTTCCGGGGTCCGACCGAGCAAAAAACGGAAGGCCGACCCGCCTCCGGGAGGGCTCGCCAGGGCGCGGTTCCGCGTCCCGAGGGAATCCTTTAAAGGCTCACTTCGGGATATCCAGGTGATAAGGACGGAAAGTGGAATGATGGGCGCATTCCGGATTCGTGCAGGTGTATCGGATTCTTAAAAAAGAGGGGTAGGCGTTATTGGTTCGGCTGAGCTCACGACCCCCGGAACCGCATAAAGGGCACTGGGAGGACGGGGAGATGTCGGGCCGGGGGTGGGAGGGGGTCGAGAGCATGAGGGCGGTTATTATCCATAAACCGCAAGGAAAAGCAACCAAAGCTGGGCTACACACAGTGGACAGGTTTTGAACCACAAATCCCCGAGAATCGAGAATCGAAAATAGGCCGCAATCGTCGGTGTCAATTATCGATTTTCGATTGTTCGATTGCTCCGCCGATCGCGCCGCGATCGGCTCCGCCGTCAAAAGAAGCACTCATCCCCGAACACGATGTCCAGGACGGTGACGCCCGATACGTTGAAACCGTCCGGGGTGTCTCCCCAGCAAACGTCGTCATAAGCCCACATGGGATCCCCCGAGTTCGGTTTCAGCGTGAGGAACAGATTCGCGCCGGTGAGAAGCGACCCGACGTAGTAGGTGCCGAAATCCGGCAATTCCAACGTGTAAGAAACGGCCTCCCCCGTGGCCGTCCACCTCTCATAGGCCACCGGTTGGGTGAAGTCGTTTTTCTTGAAGGCCCCCACCCAGATCTTTTTGCCGGACAAATCCTTTGAGCCCACGTACTGGACGATTCCCGTGATTCGAGGGGGACCCGTCGGAGGAGTCGATGTCGGCGTGAAAGTGGCCGTCGGGGTCGAGGTGAAAGTGCAGGTGTCACCCGGGAAACCGCAAGGCGTGGAGGTTTCAGTGGGCGTCAAGGTGGGGGTGGGCGTGAGTGAAGGGCTCGGTGTGAACGTGGAAGTCC
>CAZSKE010000338.1:0-3332 GCA_964607325.1 uncultured bacterium
AGCGGCGACACGGTGGGTTCCTGGTTGAGGAACACCGCTTACGTCCTGGGAGGACTTCTCGTGGCGGGCGGGCAATGGATCCAGTGGGGACGTCAGAAGCCATGGGGGCTGGGGCTCTCGTTCCTCGGGGCCATTCTTTTGGCGGCGGCCTATCTCGGATGGTTTGACAAGTCCGTCGAGTTTTCACCGGCGTCCCTCCAGGAACAACCTCTGAAGAAGGGACGCGCGTCTTCCGGCGCCAAAGGGTCTTCAGGCGCGCCCTTGGTGAAGGGTGGGTTCCCGATAACCCCCGGGGGTGTCGCGCGCGTGATTCTGCTTTTGACGGCCATCGGTCTCGGCGTCATGGGGCAGATTCATCTGTCCAACAACGGTATTCTTCCCAACAAGGGGCTGTATTATTATTTCGCCGGTGTCGCGCTTTTCTTGGGCGTCTTATGGCCCTGGAAAAGGGAAGGGCTATCGAAAGTCCCGATGAAGCCCTGGATCGAGTGGGGCGTTTTCGGCCTCATCATGGCCTTGGCGGCTTTTTTGAGAATCTACAAGCTTGAGACGATCCCTTCCGGCGTGTTTTTCGATATGGGGTTCCAGGGTTTGGGGGCCCTCAAGGTCTGGCGGGAACATTGGTTCCCGTTCGAGTTGAACATCACCGAATCGTTCCCTTCGGCGCCCGTCCCGATTTATTTGGGCTCCCTATGGTTCCTCGTCTTTCCGAACACCCAGTTCTGTCTGAATCTTTTTTACGTGACCATGTGCCTCGCCTCCTTCCCGCTCATTTACTACACCTTCCGCCAACTCTCCGGGCCTCGCGTGGCCTTGTTGACGTTGTACATCCTGGCGGTCATGCGTTGGAACATCAATTTCGCCCGAAATTCCTTCCCGCCGACACTCCTGCCCTTCTTCATGTTCGGGTGCCTCACGCTTCTGCTTTATGGGCTCCAGACGGGAAAATGGAAAGCGTTTCTCTGGTCCGCGGTTTCCGCGGCGATCGGTCTTTACGCGTATCAGACCCACATCATCTTTCCGCTCCTGGTGCTGGTGATCATGGTCTACGAGGCCGTTTCGAACTGGGGGCGCGTGCGACCGCATCTCGTGAAAATAGTGGCGTTCTGGGGCCTTTTCACGGTTCTCGCCCTGCCGATTTACTGGCCGGTCTTCACGGGGCACCTGGGCACGAGACAGAACCAACTGTCCATCTTCAACCGGTGTAAGGCCGAAAAATCCTGGCAGCCGCTCATCATCAACACCAAGTACACGGCGTTGATGTTCAACCGGAGGGGCGACCCGAACCCGCGGCACAATCTCCAGGATCACCGTCAACTGGACGACGTGACCGGCTTCCTTTTCTTTTTCGGGTTCTTCTACGCCCTGTCCAGATTCTGGCGGCGTAAATATTTCTGGGGACTGTCCGGCGCCTTGATCATGGCCATGCCATGTCTCTTGACCATTGATCCGGCGCATTCCAGCCGGATGCACGGTATGACGGCATTCGTGGCTTTCCTGTCGGCGGGCACCCTCGCGGCGCTTTGGGGGCGCATCCGTAGCGTCGCCGGGTCCGTGGGCGAATTCCTCTGGCTGGGGATCCTGGCGGTCCCACTTTTTTTCATGGCCCTCCAGAATTACCACGTCTATTTCGACGTCATGCCGAAAAACATGGGTTGCTGGGGAGAGTACTCGATCGCGGAATCCACCATCGGAAAGGCTTGCGCGAAATGGGGAAAGAAAGGGGACGCTTGTCTTGTTTCTCCCCGTTACTTCTGTCACTACACCCTGGACTATTTCACGTACTTCGTGAAGGATAAAATCCAGCGCATGACCTTGCCGGACGCGTTGTTGCCTCAACGGATGGATCCCAAGGGCGGGTTCTTTTACGGCATGGAACAGGGAAGAGTGGGGGTCCAATCCTCCTTGGCGTGGCTGTATCCAGGCGGGCTTTCCTATCAAGAAGTGAACCCCGAGGGCACCCCCTATACGCATTTCTACCGTGTTCCTCCGGAAGTGGTGGATCAATCCCGGGGTCTCACGGCCGAGTATTCCACAAAACCTGGCGCGAAGGTCCAGGCCGCCGAATTTCCAACCAGCTTGCCGCCGGGGCCCTACCGTGGCGTTTTTGAGGGTTCCTGGTACGCGGATACCAGCGGTTCCTACGAGTTTCTCCCGGTGCCCGGCGCTTTTCTTCGCTGGACCGTGGCGGGACGCGAAATGCCGGCGGGTCAAACCGTGTCGTTGGCCAAGGGCTTTTATAAGGTCGTGATCGAATGGGACGCCCCCCCGGGCGCTACGGGGATTCCCCTGCGAATCAAGCGGGACAAGGAAGTCTTCATGTTGGATGCCTCCAAGTTTTCGCGAGCGATTCTCCACCGTGGGTTGCTAGGCAAGTATTACGACAATCCCGGGTTCAACGGCAGGCCTCGCGTGGAACAATGGGAGCCTTGCGTGAACTTCGTGAACGGTAACGATTTCCCGCTGTCCCACCCAGGACTGGCGGCCAAGTGGGTCGGTGTCCTGAGGGCCCCGGTCACGGGCAAGTATCGTTTCGCGACTCGAGGATGCGGGACGGTCGGGGATGTGCGGATCAACGGTCAAACCGTCTGCGCGAACGGCGTTTTTGGCGAGACCTATTTGGAACGCGGAAGCCACGCGATCGAGGCTCGTTTCCCGCGACCCATGAATGTTCCCATGGCTTTCAGCTTGGTTTGGATTCGACCGGGTTCCGCCATCCAGGAAGTGATATCCATGGAGTATTTCGGGGATACCGACATCCGTTAAACTGACAAGATATAGGTATATTTTTTCCCCGGGCCCGGTTAAAATCACTGGGCCTGGGGTAAGCGCCTTTTTATAGTCTTATTCCAGAGACCCTTTTCCGTGGTGTCAAACAATGCTATGGGCGCTGTCGCCTCTTAGCGGGCTCGCGGTCGTGGCGGGAGCCCTCTCGGCTGGAAGTCTCGGCTATTTCCTGGCTCGGCCGTGGGCCGAACGTTATTCCAGTGAGATGTCCCTTCGCGGGGCGCCAGCGTTTCATGAAGGGTGGCGTCGTTTGCGCCACTTCGGGCCGATCCTGACGGCGATGGCCGTCGCGATGACACTCATCCTGACGTTGACGCGTCCGGAAGTGATGGCCATGATCGTGATGGCGTGTTTCGCGGCATGGATCCTGGCGCGCAAAGGCCCGGCCTGGAAAAAGCGGCGAGAGGACCAGGAACGTCGCCGAAGAATCCTAGAAGCGTTCCCGCAGACGCTGGAGATGACGGTGCAGTCCCTCCAGGCGGGTCAGACCGTTCCCCAGGCGCTGGCGTATCTTTCGACCGAATCACCCGCTCCCTTGCGCGAGG
>CAZSKE010000339.1:0-3314 GCA_964607325.1 uncultured bacterium
GCCCTGAACCAGAGATGCCTTCGGTATCACGGTTCAGGGCAAGTGCTGCGCTGTGGTTCAATGAATTTTGAATTTTGGGGTCTGACCCTTTTGATCCTTTGCGTGAAAAGTTTATACGTTTAACTTGACCTCTTGAATCGGCGGATCACCTTGCTGTGGCGCTTTCTATGAGCGATCTCATAAAAAAGGTGGCAATTCACATCAATAATCTCGGCGCTTGTATTTTTCGTTGGGAGATTACATGCGCTTTTTCCGCCATCCGGTTATCGCGACGCTGATCATTTTGGGACTGACACTGTCGGCCTGCAAAAAAGGAAGCAACCCGGCCCCGGCTCCGAACCCACCCGCGCCACTTGCCATCGCGACCCCCACGCCAACGTTGTTCGTCACCTCGTCCACGTTTACCTTCACCTTCTCCCCGACTTCCACGGCATCCGCTACCGCCACGTCGACTCCGTCCTTCACCGCGACCGATACCTCCGTTTCCACCGCGACTCACTCGCCCAGCGACACCCGAACCTTCACGTCCACCTGGACGTCAACGGGTTCTTTTACCGCCACGGCCACGACGACATGGACCGAGTCGGCGACCGGCACCCACACGCCGACTTCTTTGTTCAGCGACACCCAAACCCCAACTCCGACCGACACCGCCACCCCGACTTCCAGCGGCACTCCGACCCATTCCGCCACGGCAACCACCACGGATACCTTGACAGCGATACCGACCTTCACGGCCACCTTGACGCCCAAACCCGGCGTGATCGACGACCTGGAGAACGACGACACGCAGATCCTGGTCCAGGAAGGGCGGGACGGCTGGTGGTTCACGTTCGGGGACGATTCCGGGACCTGCGCTTTCTCGGCGTCTTCCGGCCTGAGGGTCGCCGACGGCGCCGCGGGCTCGGCTTATTCGGTCCGGTTCACGGGGACGAGTTGTTCCTCCTGGGGGGCCGGGGCCGGCCATTCCTTCAAGTCCTCGGGTATCTACGACGCCTCCGCCTACGGATACACGGGCATCACGTTTTGGGCCAAAACGAACCTGGGGACCAGCCGGGACATCCTGGTGTCCGTCCCCATCGCGGGGACCGTCCCGGTGGCGGAAGGCGGGACCTGCGCCTCGGGTTGCAACGACTCCTACCACGCCACGGTGACGGTCAGCGGCGCGTGGCAGCAATACGCGGTTTATTTCAGTACCATGGTCCAGTGGGGAAGCGGAACCCCGGTGGCGTTCGACCTGTCGCAGTTGAAGAGCCTGCAGTTCCAGGTGGACCCGGGGACGCCCGCCGGCTCGGCGTTCGACATTTCCGTGGATGAGATCGCCTTTACCACGTCGCCGCCGCCCACGGCGACTCCCACGGCCACCGCGACGGCTGTCGTCTGCAACCCTTCCTCGGTCCTGAGGGCTTTCCCTTTCGACGGTTCCATGGATTGCTGGAACATCTACGATCCCACGTACGTGACGGGCTACACCCTCACGGGTTCTAATTACATCGAGGGCGCGGGGGCCCTGCAGGTGGCGGTCAACAACACCTCGGGCGCCGCGACGCAGGTCAACCTCCATCTCACCTATGATTCGCCGAAGGACCTCTCCGGATTGCAGGTCACGGCGTGGGTTTACGTGGATTCGGGCCTAGCGGCGTCCGACTGGTCGTCGGGGCTCATGATGTTCGACCAGACCGGCGCCTCCTGGCCGGGAGCGGTGTTCGAGAACACATGGGAAAACCTCAAGTCGGGCCCCGGCTCCTACAACGTGGACGGCTGGTTCCCGGTCACCCTGGTCCTGGGCGAGCGTGACGCGGCCTCCGACCCGTCCCAGACCCTGGAGATCGGTTTCGTCCTCGCCAACATCCCGAACGGGGCGACCGGCAGTTTCTACGTCGACGACGTCCGCATCGAGGCCAACCAGACGGTGACCCCGACCCCCACCGACACCTCCTCCCTGACGCCCACGGCAAGCGAAACGCCCACCGAGACCCCCACGTTCTCCGAGACGTTTACGCTCTCGACCACCGACACGCCGACTGCCACGCTGACGTTTACGGTCACGTCCACCCTGACGTTGACGCCCACGGGGTCCATGCCGCCCACGAATACCTTCACCTGGACCCACAGCCGGACCAACACGAACACCCCCGTCAATACCGTCACGATGACCCAAACGCGCACCCATACCGGGACCCGGACCCTTACGCGCACTTCGACCCGCACTCCCACGGCTACCCCGACGAAAACCTTGACGGGAACCCCCCACCTCTACTACTCGTGTTCTGTCCCGTCCACGATGGGCATGGATAGCCAGGGCGCGAATTCGACCGCGGGCGTGGGAAAACTTTTTGCCGGGCGATTCACATCGACCGATTGGCAGAAGCTGGGTTCCGCTTCCGTTCACTTGGCCGAGGCGACGGGTTATTACCAAATGGCCGTTTATTCCGACAACGCGGGCGTGCCGGTGTCGTTGTTGTCCGTTACCAGCCAAAGACCGGCGGTCAACGGGAAAAACACGGTTGGGTTTTACCCGGAAGTCTGGGTGCCCAGCGCTTTTTGGATCGCGGTCCAGGTGCAGAACGCCACCAAGCTCTACTTTAATACGTCGGGAGGGATCATCCGGTATCCCACGTACGCTTGGGGGGGCTTCCCGGTGGTGTTTCCCACGGCCGGGGCGGAACATCCCTACCAGCTTTCCCTTTCGGCCCAGGTGTGTACGCCGTCGGGGATTCTCCTCACGAAGGCCGGCACGGGGACGCCGGGGTACTCCGGTGACAGTGGAGAGGCTGTAGACACAAAAATATGGTACCCCCGTGGGGTGGCGACTGACGCATCGGGCAATATCTTCTTTGCCGATACCTACAACCAAAGAGTTCGCAAAGTCACCCCGAAGGGAATCATCTCAACGGTAGCCGGCACGGGAACGTCGGGGTATTCGGGTGACGGGGGCGCGGCGACATCCGCTATGCTTAGCACGCCTAACGGAGTGGCGGTCGACGCATTGGGGAATATTTTCATAGCGGAAATCTCCAACAATGTAATCCGAAAAGTCACCTCGGATGGAATCATCTCGACGGTGGCCGGCACGGGAACGTCGGGGTTCTCGGGTGACGGGGGCGCGGCGACCTCCGCGATGCTTAACTGGCCTTGTGGGGTGGCGGTCGATGCCTCGGGAAATATCTACATTGCCGATAGTTATAATTATCGAATCCGCAAGGTCGCCACGGACGGAACCATATCCACAGTGGCGGGAAGAGATGGTACGGGATACACAGGTGATGGCGTCCTGGCCACGTCGGCTTATCTGAGCTATCCCAAGGGAGTAG
>CAZSKE010000340.1:0-3314 GCA_964607325.1 uncultured bacterium
ACGGATGGCGATCCGCAAAAAGGCCGTTCCCGCGGTCTGACGCGACACATCCTCATAAAAAAACCGCCGCGAAAAATCGAGGCGGTTTTTTTATGGGATCTTTTCAACAACCGGGCGATCGTCTTATCGCAAACCCCGGCCCTCATAATGCCATTTGCCGTTTTTCCAGATCCAAATACTGGTTTCCGCCGAATAGCTCTGCTGGACGCCTTGCAGAAAGGTCCAAACGATCTTGACCTTGGCGGCGTCGTCTCCCACCCAGGACATGGAAGATACCGTGCCCTTCGTCAAAGTCGATTGCGGATCCCAAGGAATCCGCAGGTGTTTTTCAAAAGCCGCTGGGTTTCCCAGACGCCCCGTCGTGTAACCATAGGCCGCTCGAAAATCACCGGCGATGACCGCGCTGGTGAAAAGACCGGTGGTTTTCTTGAGACTTTTTTCGCGCGCGCTCTTCTCTTCCGTGGTCAGGGAGCAACCCGAAAGGGCCAGGAAGGCCAGAAGGAACGCCGCGGCACGGAATCTCATCGAAACCCTCTCGCCTCGATTTCCCCGATTTGTCTCACGCGACGCGCGTGGCGTTCCACGCCGGTGAAGGACGCGCCGATCCAGGCTTCCAGTATCCTGAGGTTCGTTTCCACCGTGAACTCGCGCCCTGGCAGGACAAGGACGTTCGAGTCGTTGTGTTCGCGCGTCTGGACGGCTACTTTTTCATTGTAGCACAACGAGGCGCGAGCGCCTCGCACCTTGTTGGCGGCGATGGACATGCCAATGCCGTTACCGCAAAGAACCACGCCCGCGTCGGATTGCCCGGAAGCCACGCGTTTCGCAACCGCTTCCGCGTAAAAGGGATAATCGCAGGCCTCGGGTGTCGCCGCGCCGAGATCCTCCACGAGGTGACCGAGGGCTTTCAGGCGTTCCACCACGCTGTTCTTGACGGCGAAACCCGCGTGATCCGCCGCGACCGAGATTTTCATTTGGAATTCCCTTTTTATTCCGGTCGCCCGGTGATTTTCTCACCCATCCGCGCGTGACACGCGTTCAGCCACGGAGACGGGGTAGCGCCCGCGTCAGATAGGTTTCGATTTGGTCCCGAACCGCTCGATACGACTCAAGCCCCGCGCCGAGGGGGTCTTCCACATCCACGGAGGCTTCTCCCGCGAAATCCGCCAAAAGCGACACTTTTTCTTTCAGTTCGGGCAGTTTCCTAAGAATGGCGTCCCGGTGATTGGCTGTCATGGTCAACAAAAGGTCGGATTCCAAGGCCAAGCTCTTGGACAACGGTTGACTGACCCCCTGGGAAATATCGACGCCACGCTCCCTCAGGGCTTCCACGGCTTCCGCGGCGTAGGGCACTCCAGGAAAAGCCGCCAACCCGGCGGATTGCGCCTCCCAGTCCAAACCCGCGGCTTGCGCGACCGATCGAAACAATCCGGCCGCCATAGGGCTCCGGCACGTGTTTCCCGTACAGACAAAAAGGACCTTTTTGGGCAAAAAACACCTTCAAGAATCCCGCGACACCGGCGGCGAGATGGGGTTTTCAGGTTTCAAGCCAATCGTTCGAATCCACCCGCGTGTATGTCAAACCGGTTCACGCCGAGCCAGCCCTTCGAGGAATGCATGGCCCGGGGCCTGTCGAAGGGCTGGGGGTTTTCAACGTCCCGCTAGGACTGGAGCATTTGGATCAGGAGGTTCTCCACCCGGCTGATCTCCGTTGGCGAAACGCAGCCGGATCGGATAATGCGCACCTTTCTCCCCTCGATACGAGCGATGGCTGTTTCACCGCCCAAGGGACATGGGCCGGTATCCATGGCGTGGTCCACGACGCCAAGGATATCCTCGGGGATATCCTCGAAACGAACCGGGCTGGTTCCACCCGTGAAGTTGGCGCTCGAGACGGCGAGCGTGTCGCCAGCCAGACGTAGTATTTCGAGCGCTTGACGGTGATTAGGGCATCTTAAGGCCACGGTCCCGTCGAAGGGGCTCTTGAGCCCAGGCGCCAGGTCGGCGCGGGCCTTACGGATCAGGGTCCAAGGGCCCGGCCATATTTTCCGAAGCGTTTCCAAGTCTTGCTCTTGGAATTCCGCGATCCCGAGGGCCACCTCGGGCCGTGAAATGACCATGGGAAGCGATTGATCCATGGGGCGTTCCTTGATTTTAAAAACCCGTTGGATCGCCTCGGGATGCTTGATCGAGCACGCCAAGTCATAAACCGTATCGGTCGCCAGAATGGCCACGCCGCCTTTTTGAAGACCCTCGACCAAATTCGTCAAGTGGGCCTGGTCATTGGGGTAGGTTTTCATTGTCGAAGCCATGGCGGTTTCCTATAAAAGCGACTTAGGGCATTTTAACGTATTTTCGACGTCCGGATGGGGGTTTCCGCGATGTTACGAGATTATTTACGCTTCATCGTCCCACGGTGAAAATTGAAAAAGCTCACCCGCGGCGCAGGGCGCGCCAGCCGATGTCCTTCCGGAAATGCGCCCCCTCGAAATGGATGCGGGCCACCCCCGCGTAGGCGCGATCCAGGGCTTCCCGAATATCGCGGCCGACCCCCGTCACACTCAGCACGCGCCCGCCGCTCGTGACGATTTTCCCGTCCTGGGACTTGGTGCCCGCATGATAAACGTAGGTGTCTTCCATTCCCGCGCAAGCGTCCAACCCTGAGATGGGAATGCCTTTGGGATAGACGCCCGGGTATCCCGGAGCGGCCATGACCACGGTCGCGGCCGGGCGAGGGTCCCACTCCACGTTCAAACGACCCAACGCGCCCTGGGAAACCGCCAGACAAATATCCACCAAATCGGTCTTGAGACGGGGCAGGAGGACCTGGGTTTCCGGATCCCCGAAACGGCAGTTGTACTCGATGACAAAAGGGCCCTGGGAGGTGATGATGAGTCCGGCGTAAAGAACGCCTTTGTAAAGAACACCTTGGTTTCTCAGACCCGCCACGGTGGGTTTCAGGATCTTTTCCAGAATCAAACGAGCCATTTCCTCCGTCACCACGGGGGCCGGCGAATAGGCCCCCATGCCGCCGGTGTTGGGGCCCCGGTCCCCGTCCAAGACGCGTTTGTGGTCCTGGGCGCTCACCATCGGCACCACGGTCTCGCCGTCCACGAAAGCCAGGACCGAGGCTTCTTCCCCTTCGAGGAAATCCTCCACCACGACTTTTTGGCCCGCGGCGCCAAACACCCGGGTGGTCATGGCTTCCGTGACGGCTCGAAGGGCGTCGTCGACTTTCGCGCAAACGGTGACGCCCTTTCCGGCGGCCAGGCCGTCGGCTTTGATGACCACCGGCGCTCCGTGGCTTTTAACGA
>CAZSKE010000341.1:0-3301 GCA_964607325.1 uncultured bacterium
GCCCCGCGAATAAGAGGCGCATTTCCCGCCCTTGACCGTCCAAAACACGGACAGTGGTCAGGTCGGTTATGGATTGTTCTACAATGACGCTCAAAGCCTCATGTTTGCGGTTTTTTGTTTTTTGGCTAGGTGGTGTTGTGGAATGGGTTTGTAAACGAATTTTCTCTTCCGTAAAACCAACCGTGGAGTTGACCAAACCTCCGGGCGGTGCGGGGTAGGCTGTTTTCGGTTGGATGACACCCGCTTTTTCGACGACGGCGGGTATCTGGGTAGGCGGTATGGGCCGCGCAGGCTTCCCCAGAACAAGCCAGGTTGTGATGGATCCGATCAACAACCCGAAGAAGATGCCGATCCACGGCCCGGCCGCGTTGGTGCCGCCGCCTGGCTGTCCAATCTCTCGAAGATAGTCTTCCGAGAGTTTGAGGAAACGGAACGCCTCGTTCGGCGAAGACCCGATTATGACGTCCAGTCGATCCCTCTCGGAATCGGTCAGGTCACGATGGAAGTAGGCCTTAGCCAGATCGTCCATCATGGTTTTCCTTCCGCTGATTTTAGAACAATCCGTTTCAGGTTTTCGCGGCACTTAAACAGCCGCGACATTACCGTGCCAATGGGGATACTCAACAATCTCCCGATGTCTGCGTAGCTTTTACCCTCAAAATCGCGCAATTCAATGATCGTGCGGCAGACACCTCCCAGGTTGGGAAGCGCCTGCTTTACTTCATCCAACATTGTGCTTTTTGCCGCTTCATGGTCCAACTCCTTCTGGCGTTGCATGGAAAGGGAAGCAATATGGCGGTTGAAATCCTCCTCCAAGGGCAGGATCTGTCGTTGTCTTCGGTCCAGTCGCTTGTAACACCGGTGAATGCAGATGTGGGCTATCCAGGTGTAAAGCGAAGACCGCCTCTCGAAGCCGGAAAGCTTCTGGAAGGCGATGATGAAGGTTTCCTGGACCACGTCCTCGATCTCCGGATCCTGAGCGCCGAGCATTTTCACTGCGATGGGGACCATGCGTTTGTAAAGGTTTCGGTAGAGGCGTTCCTTGGCTCCTTCATCCCCGTCTAGGATGAGACCTATCAGTTCCTGTTCGCCCATGGATCCTCTATTGAAATGGTCCCGGTGAGGCCGGGTTTATTCGGTTGTGAGTGGAGTAGGGGTGGCAAGGGACATGTAATACCGGTTGAGCCATTCTCTTAGTGACTGGTAATCCGGCCGAAGGCGCAGGACCTGCTCGAAACACTGGACGGCCTGCCCTGGCCGTTTTTTCTGGAGGTAAAATCGCCCCAATTGCATCCATGCCTGTGGGTCTTGTGGATTCTTACCAACCATCTCGAGCAGGGTCTGGACAGATTTGTCGGAGTGGATGGGGTCGCTTTCCGTAGGTTCCTGGTGGTTCGAAGAGGGTAATCTAAAAAACAATTTTAACGGATCATCCGGGGTCGATGTGGGATTGGCGGTAATGGGAGGATTGAGGGAAGAAGGTGTAGGGGTGGAAAGGGAAGGTTTTGGGATGGGAGGAGTTATTTGAATATCCGCATCACGGGTTGTATTGCTCCCAAGTGTTGGAAAAACGATTAGAGCGGGGTTTGGCGCGGATGGTTTCTTCAGGAGGGTCTTTTCGACAGGTTTTTTGGGGGGAGGAATGATTTTTTTGGGAGGAAACCCCCAATCGTACGTCAAACTCACTCGTTGGTACGAACCCAGATCGCCATATGGGAAATGGGCAATATCCATTCTTAATGCGCCGAGGTGAAGACCTAAACCGAAGGTAAGGTTGTCGAGTCTCAATTGTTCATTACTTTTAAATGGTTTCTGGATTCCGGTGCGCAATACCAGAAGGGACCGGTAAACACCTTCAACGCCTAGGCGAAGCGTCTGTGTTTCATAGGGTTCCTGATCGTATGAAAAGCAGGCGAGGGCCGAAAACTGTTTATCCAATCGGATGGCGCGGGAAAAGCCAAGTCTTGCGATGGAGCCCAGCAGGTAGTTGCGGAGATAAGGGCCGAAATGACTGTAGGACGCGCCGGCCCCGAAACCTTTTCCAAGATTTCCGTAGATTCCAACGTCGAAAGAAATCATTGCGTAATGTGTTTCGGAAATGGTCTGCCATGCGCCGCTTGTGGCACCACCGACAAAAAGGTTTCGTCGGATTTCCCGTCCGAAGCCCAACTTGGAACCCATCCGCCACGAATGGAAATCGCCGCTGATTTCGCCCGAAGTATCCCGTGCGGTGAAACTGCCGTGGTTGAGATATGTGAAAAATAGACCTGCGTGTCCCAAACGGGCGATCGGCAACGAGGCGTTAAGGCCTTCTCGAAGGATGGACTCAGGGGACCCTTGATGGTGGAAGCCCAGTTGAGCGCTGTCCAGGGTTCCCAGCAAGGCGGGATTAACCGCGGATAATGACGCGTCGCCGGGGACTGCGACGCAGGACGATCCTAGACCCATGCCGCGGGCCGAAACCCAATCGGCTTCAAGTGGGGCGACGAGATCGGCGCCAGGGTGTATTTCTGCCGGGATTGGGAGGGGCGAGAATAGAATGATCACCAAGATAAAAAGGGCGTATCCAGGCAAGCGCGGAAGGTTCCGAGTATTCAATGGATGACCGCGAATTTGCCGCCTGTGGATTCCACGGCTCCGGAATTGAGTGTTGTGCGGATGCGGTATACATAGACACCCGGCGCAAGTAAGCAGGAGCATAATCGAATATTTTGCAGGCCCGCGATGACGGTGGATGTCTGATTGGCCACCAAGGAACCTTTTTCGTTGTAAACCAGGAGTTTGGCAGAACCGGCTTTGGTGGCGTGGAAAACAAAGGTTAACCATTCTCCTCCACGAGCCGGAGAGGGAAAGACAATGTTGGATCCGGCCAATGGCGGAGAGAAAGCGGATGCGTTTATGGAAAGGAATAATGCAAGGGAAAGGGAGAAAGATAATCTGATCATGGGCTTTGTACCTGAGGTTTGATAATGCGGTTATTATTTGTGTGGAATGGAAAATGTGCAACCACAAAAATAAATCGAATAAAGGTTCGTCTTTCGGGACAATTAAAGGTGATGTATCGCCTTTGGCTGGTTTTTTCCGGCTCCCTTCTTGCCGACGAATAAATTGGCGTGTGCGCGGACTATTGAATGCGGGCGGAATTGGAAAGGCCCGACAACCATCCGGAGGATTCTTCGCCATGAGGAAATATGCCTGGTTCATCGTTGGGCTTGCTGTGATATTGCTTATGCCAATCGCATGTAAGAAAAAGGACAAGTCTTGCGATACTCCGACGGCTCCCTCGGTCAGCGTGGCGACA
>CAZSKE010000342.1:0-3292 GCA_964607325.1 uncultured bacterium
CAACCTGTAGAATGAAGGCGTTGGCGTTGGGCGCGTAAGTTCCCTGTAAAACCCGGCGGAAACACGATTCACCTTCCTTACCAGCTTTTCATTCTGGGCCGCAGTCATCGGTTCCAGCGTATTTACGAAGCAGCCCTTTGAAAAGCGAAAACCCATGAGTTCACAATTAAGGCGGAAATATTTAAGAATATCCCCGCCCCTGGCTATACCTTGCGTGACAATGGCGGTGCAGGTCTTCCCGAAGAACCTGGGGCGATGATCGATGAACGCCAGGCGGTCGAAGAGGTTCTTCATCCGGGCTGGAAGCTTCGTCAGCGTCCCGGACACCCCCACTCCCACCCCCACCGACACGCCTACGCTTACCCCCACCCCCACGGCGACACCCACGCCGGGCCTTCATCTTTGGCCCAACCCTTACAACCCGATCTCGGCCGTGCGGGGCACCCTCAAGTGCGCCGTGATGCCCGCGGGCGCGCGGTTGTCCATCTTCACCGTTTCGGGCGAGAAGGTCTTCCGGCGAGCCGAAGCGGGCGGATGGGTGGAATGGGACGGCTACACGCCCCAGGGAAAGCCGGTGTCCCCCGGCATCTATTACTATGTGGTGGACCTGGGGAAGGAAATCCTGAAAAAGGGCACGGTTCTCTTCACCGGGGATCCGTGAGGGGTTGAAGTCCCGACGAAGTCCTCAGGCTGGGGGACTGGCCGGGAGCCAGCCTTAAAGCCCGTATGGATTGTGGATCAAGGGTTTTCAGGGCGGTCGGCATGAAGGGAACCCCTTTCAGGACGGCAAAATGCGGTTAAAATGCGGAGGTTGTCTACCCTGCCTCAAGCGCCTGCCAGTGTTGATTCAGGCTGAAGGATCGCCCGTGCTGAAGACCCCTTTCAAGTTCCTGCGGCTTTTTATCTTGGCGGCCCTCGCGTTTTCCGCCGTCGGTGCGCTTTGGGCCACTCCCCAGAACCTTACCGTCCAGTTGTCCGATACGAACCCTGCCGAGGGCGCCACGATCTCCGTGACGATCACCTTTTGCGACACCGAGATGTGGGCCACCGATTGGGTGTATCTCATGGGCGCCGTCAAGGACATCACGCTTTCCGCCGGGAATTTCGAAACCTGCGGGGCGTTCGGCCAGACTATTGTGCAGAGCGACACCCCGACCACCGGTTGCAAATGCTATCCGTCGTATTCGAACAATGGGACGAACGGGTGCCCGGGCAATACGGTGACGGCTGTTTGGAGCGTCTACCTCGACCCCGCCTTCGCTGTGGGCGGCAACACGTATCATTTCGTCGTTGGCGCCCAGGAATATTCCGTCGGATGCTATGACCAAGCCACGGCGGTTTTTGTCAGCCAGGATTTCACCGTCCAGCCGCCGCCGACGAACATGATCCTGACGGCCTCCGCGGCCGCCGCGGACGCCGCCCCCCACAGCCTCATCAAGTTCTCCGCGGGCTACCGGTACGTGAACGCCGGGACGGTCTCGGTCTCGTTGCCCCTGCCTCCGGGCGCGACCTTCGTGGAGGCCAGCGGGACGGGCGTCTTGTCGGGCGGGACCGTCACCTGGAACCTTCCGGCCACGGCCGGATGGACCTCGGGTGAGGTCTGGGCGCTCGTGCGCGTGGACGCCAGCACCGCCGACGGGACTGTCTTGACCGCGGATTTCTCCGGAACCGCGGACGCGGTGCCCGCGACCGCGTCGGCTTTCTCCACCGTGCACCGGCCCAACCTGACCTTGCTGAAAACCGTCTCCTCGCCGCTGGTCAACGCCGGTGACACCCTCCAGTACGGCTTGGACTTCACGGTGGACGGCCAGAGCCTCCAGTGGGCCGACACGTACGACCATTCGCCCGGACCCATGCCGTCTGGTTTCGACTTGACGGCGTACGACGTGTTGCCGAACGGCGGCTCGAGCGGCGCCTGGAACCTGGGAATAGACGCCTCCGGAAACCAGTACATCAACGCGAACGGCGGGGGCTCCTTGATGTACCCCCAGCTCCTCCGCGCCTCGGTCCTGACCCTTTGCGACCGGTACACGGTGCAGGGGGACCTCTACATTGATTCGGGCAACGAGCCCAAACGGGACGCCCACCTGGTCATCGCGCACAACGGCCAGGCCGACCCTTCCACCCAGGCCTACATGATCGGCATCTCCGAGGACGCCGCCGCGCCGGGCCGGTTTTTCATCCAGAAAAACGACGGAACCGTCGTGACGTATCTGGCCTCCCAGGATCCCCTCCACTTCGCCTTGAACACTTGGTACACCGTGAAAGCCCAGGTGACTTCCTCGGGGACCGACCGCGTCATCGAGGCCAAGGCCTGGCTCCGGGGCGACCCGGAGCCCGCCGGATGGTCCATGACCGGGACCGATACTTCTCCCTGGGCCTGTAACCCAGCCCAGAACTACATCGGCTGGCAAGCCGACGAGCAAGGAAACCGGTATGACAACCTGATGCTTCTCGCGCCCGGCCCGGTGGTGAACCCCGTGGTCACGGATAACCTTCCCACGGGTGTCTCTTTCGACGGTTCCAACCTCCCTCCAGTCACGGGCGCCCCGTCCCTGTCCTGGACCTTCCCGGTCACGCTATTCGGACAACCGGTCCCGTTGACGTGGTGGGGCATGGCCTGCCTGGACCCCATCGTGAACCAGGCGTCCATTTCGGCCGACGGGATTCCCGCGGTGGATTCCAACCAAGTCACGACCAACGTGACCGGTGCCTGTGGCGACACGCCGACCCCCACGCAAACGCCGGTGGTTTGCCCCTGCGACCTGTCGAGCGGTTCGGACGTGGCGGTCCTTTGGACTCTCAATGAGAACACCGGAACCGTGACGGCGGATGTGTCGGGCCACGGGTTTGACGGTACCCTTCGAACCGGCGGGGGGTGCGCTCCTCCGGTGGTGTTGGGTGGCCCCACTTGGGACGCGGGACGTTCCTGTTCCGCCCTGCATTTCGACGGCGTGGATGATTTTGTGTCCACCAATTTCAAGTTGAACACACCGACCAGCGGGTCGTTCACGACCGATTTCTGGTTCAGGCCTGAAACGAACAACGGGGCCATCCTGGGGGCCGAGACGGGTATCGGCACGACGAACAAGTCCGGTAGCTTGTATATGCTTTATCCGAGCGGTTCCGATTTCACGCTGGCCTTCGGCGTGAGACTCATGGAATCGGCGACTTGGGGCCAAATGTACACGTCGATCGACGCCTTCCCCTTGGGACCCTGGTACCACGTGGCTTGGGTTTGGGAAAACAAGACGGTGCGTTTGTACGTGAACGGCGTGGAACGGGCGCTTGA
>CAZSKE010000343.1:0-3291 GCA_964607325.1 uncultured bacterium
AGGTCCTTTGTTGGTGACGGGGGGAGCCGGTTTCATCGGTTCTTGTTTTGCCAAGATGGTTTTGAAAAAGGGCTATGAAGTGGTGGTGTTGGATCTCCTAACCTACGCCGGGCATGAATCCACCTTGGCCGACGCCGTGGAATCCGCCAAGCTTACTTTCGTTCGAGGGGACATCTCGAACGGGGCCCTGGTCCGCGACTTGATTTTGAAACATCGTCCCAGGGCCTTGGTGCATTTTGCCGCCGAAACGCACGTGGACCGTTCCATTGACGATCCGTCTGGTTTTCTCCGGACCAACGTCATGGGAACGTTTACGCTCATGGAAGCCTTTCGAACCTTGCCGGGATTGTCCGGGGACCGCCGTTTTATCCTCATATCCACCGACGAGGTGTTCGGAGCGCTCGGCCCCACCGGCGCTTTTTCGGAAAAGAGCGCTTACGCGCCGAATTCGCCATATTCGGCCAGCAAAGCGGGCGCCGACCTTTTGGCGCGCGCGTACCACGAAACCTACGGGTTCCCGGTCATCGTCACCCATTGCTCCAACAACTACGGCCCCTACCAGTTTCCCGAAAAGCTTATCCCGTTGATGATCTTGAACGCTTTGGAGGCGAAGGACCTGCCGGTGTATGGCGACGGGCTTCAGGTGAGGGATTGGATCCACGTCGAGGACCACAGCGCGGGTATTCTGGCGGCCCTGGAAAAAGGCGAACCGGGCGCGAAATACTTTTTCGGCGCGAGGACCGAAAGGACCAACCGGCAGGTTTTGGAGGCGCTTTTGAACGCCCTGGAGCGATTTCGGCCCGCGGCGGAAAACGCCGCGCTGAAAAAAAGGGGAATCGCCTCCTATCAAGGGCTGATTCGTTCCGTGAAAGACAGGCCGGGTCATGACCGCCGTTACGCCATCGACCCCTCCAAGACCGAGACCGCGCTCGGATGGGCTCCGCGACACTCGTTCGAGGAGGCCATCGCGGAGACGGTCCGTTGGTATCTGGACCACCTTGATTGGTGCGCGCTTGTCCAGAAGGACACTTACGCGCGAGAACGCCTGGGTTTGACGGGCCATTCCGTTTCGGAGGCGGGAAAATGAGAGGGATCCTCTTGGCGGGAGGGAGTGGCACGCGGCTTCATCCGGTCACACGGGCGGTTTCCAAACAGCTCTTGCCCCTTTACGACAAGCCCATGATTTACTATCCGCTGTCCACCCTGATGTGGACGGGCGCTCGCGAGGTCTTGATTATCACCACGCCGACCGACCAGGAGGCGTTTCGCAGGTTGTTGGGTGACGGGTCCTGGCTGGGGATGAAGATTTCCTGGGCCGTCCAACCCACGCCGGGGGGGATCGCCCAAGCCCTGCTGATCGGCGAGGATTTCCTGGCGGGGGGGCCTTGCGCGCTGGCTTTGGGCGACAATGTTTTTTACGGCCAAGGGTTGCCCGAATCCCTTTTGGCGGCGGCGCATCACGCCTTGGACGGGGCGTCGCTATTCACTTACTGGGTCCGGGACCCGGAACGGTACGGCGTGGTGGATTTCGGCCCCCAGGGAAACATCCGGGACATCCTGGAAAAACCCAAGGCCCCTCCCTCCTCCTGGGCCGTGACGGGACTTTATCTCTATGACGGGACGGCCTCGAAACGGGCCGCGAAACTCAAGCCCTCGCCGCGAGGGGAACTCGAGATCACGGATCTCAACCGCGATTACCTGAACAACGGCCGGCTTCGGGTGGAGAAACTCGGGCGCGGGATCGCTTGGTTGGATACGGGAACGCCCGACGCCCTCTTGCAGGCCAGCACTTTCATCCAGGCCATCGAGGAGCGCCAGGGGCTCAAGATCTGTTGCCCGGAAGAGGTGGCGTACCGTTTGGGGTGGATCCGTCCGGAGGAGGTGCTCCGTCAGGCCGAGGCGTTCGGCGCGAATCCCTACGGGGTTTATCTCCGGTCCCTTCTCGAGCCCGATTGAGGATTCACGCGGATTTTTGCCCGAGATCGACCGCTTGAAGAGACTTGAGCGATCCAGGTTCGACTCGACCTTCGCTCAGGGGAACGCGTCCATCTCGCCGCTCGGATGATGATGACCCGGACGATCCCGTGGGTGAAATGGGATGACCCGGATATTGGAGCCGATGGGCCGGCCTAAAAAATCATTCTCTCAGATAAGGACGCGAGTCATCCGGGCGGGGCCTCTCAAAAAACCTTGTGGTAACAATGGAAACATTATCGTCCATCTTGACAAAAAACTGAAACCGAGCGGCTGGTGCGCGAGTCATTGTTTGTTTTCCGACACGCCTGTTATATAATGAGTCCGGTTGGTCCGTCGTTTCCTTCCCGCGGGAATGCCGATCTACCCCCGTATCATCATCGGGCAGAACCACACATGGAGGGCTTGTTTCATGCCGACCGCCACCCAGCAGGTTGAAGGGATCCATTACAACCAATTGATGACGGGCGTGGATGACGAAACCCGGAAAGTGGTTGAAGACGCGATCCTTTTTTATGTGACCGATGATGAGGATTCCCCCCAAGCGGACCTGATTCGCTCGGCCAAGCTTCGTAACGCCTTCAACACCCTGTGCATGTTTTTAGTGACGAACAAGATCAATGGCTTGAACGCGGCTCAAACCGTTTTTATGTGCTCGGGCGCGCTGGGGGACAAGGTCCATGTGCGTGTCGGAAACGATATCCACGAAATCCCTTTTCTTCCGCAGGGACTTTACGAACACCTGCAACAAAGCCTGACAGCGCCCATCGACCTCAATAGCGAATTTCCCGTTTACAACGTCATGGCCCGGTTCACCGCCATCGCGAAGGGCGAACTGCTGGCTTTTGACATCGGGGACGATCGCAAGAAGGCCCTCCGCAACTCTCCCCAGGACGTCAAACGGGCGCGGGACGAATGGCGTCGAAAAATCGACCAGATGAAGCGAGAGATCGGTCTGGCCGTCAGCCAAATAGAGATTTACCACCCCAAGTTCCTCAATAGCATCAACGATAACGCCTTGAAGAACGTGAAGTCCGGCGTCGAGATGATGAAAAAGGTCGCTTTCATCTGGGGCAAGGGCGATTCCGCCAGCGCCCAAGACAAGGCCATCGCCAGGAATTTCGAGACCAAGATGGGGGATGTCGGGAACGGGTTGGCCAAGTGGTCGGACGATGTCTCCGATCAGCTCAAACTCCTGTCGGATAACGCCCGCTTGATCGGGGAAAAATGGCAGGGGGTTCTCAAAGGCCAAGCCGAGATGGACAAGATCGACAACTTGGGCGGCCCGGTGTCCAAGAAAACGGGGCCCCTGTTCGA
>CAZSKE010000344.1:0-3289 GCA_964607325.1 uncultured bacterium
CTTGGCGCCGGTTGCCCAATCCTTTTCGCCCATGCGAACCCGAAACGCCTTCCTTCGAGATTCCGTCAGCACTTCACCCCGTGCCGTCCTTACCCCGGGAGTTTTGTTCCAAAGCTGGATAAATCGCTTTTCAGCCTGAATTAATTTTGCGGTTGACTCACGCTTCGGTGCATCGTCAACCTCCTGCTTTTGCTCGTTATCCTGCTCTTGAATTGATACCGTATCGAATACGGTATGCAACAACTCCTCGTAAACTTGCCGCATAGAAACCGGAAGGTCTTTAGCTGCAAGGAGTAACGAATCAAAAAGACCTGATCTTGGCACGTCACGCAAATCGCTCATAGCACCCTGCAATGCCTTGATATTGTCTGGCCGATTGTACCTCCACCAATGGCTCAGAAATACGGTATTGATGCGCTTTTCGTACTTCCACGGGATTATACTGCATACTGTATGCAATACCGTATCAATCTTGTTCCTCTGAATTCCTGTTTCCTCGCTGGCGAGACCGGCTGACCACAAGACGATTCCGCAGCGATTGACTCGGCTACAGGTGAGTAGCCATAGGGCGAGCAGTTTGCCATCGGAGTCGAGTCCCTGGACCTTCTCGTCAGTCCAAAATCTCGGATCGACCCTGCGGAATTTTTGGACCATTCGATTACCTCCTCCTCGAAGATTTCTTTTGACGCACCTCTGCCCGTTCGAGCCTTGCGGCCGGATTGCGGTCGGAATAGTCGCCGCCCTCGCTTGGATCGTCGTCAAACCCCCTGCCGCATTCCAGGCAAACAAACTGACGAAGAGATGGCCCGCTGTTATAGACCTTCTTCCTCGTTTTGCACCAGGGGCATGGTGGAACTTCTGTCATTTTTCTCTTCCTTCTTTTTGGGCAGACAAAAAGGTCGGTATCCGATGAAAACACCACACTTTCCGCATTTGGTCTTTATCAGTGGCCCATCCGGGTCCAGCACGGCTTTATTCAGCACGCGCCGGACCCGGGCTTCAATGAGATCACATCCGCACCGAAAACATTTCATGGGTTAGAATGGAATGTCGTCTCCCGGCTGTTCGGTTTGGGCCTGGTCCGCGGCGGGAACCTGTGCGGCAGGCGTTGCCGGTCGTTTTGGCTTGGCGGGCGCCCTGGGCTTTGTTGGCGGCGGGGGAGGAGTGTTGCTTGGCGAATTGGACGACAACGCCCGAAGCTGTGGGCTGTACTGCATGTCGAACTTCTTCGCATCTTCCTCCGACATTCCACCAGACTCAGCGGTCGAGTCAAAGTCGTTGATAAATCCGATCCGAAGTGAGGTTTTACCGTCGTAAGTGCTTTCCTCGTGAGTGAAGGATATCGGCTTGGGCTGCCACGTTTTCGAGATGATAGAACTCATCGTTCCATCCCATCCGGCATGTTCGATCAGGCTGCGGCAAGCCAGTTCGTTAAGTTGCCGGTCCTTCTTTACGATGCAAAGGAACCCGGTGGCGATCAGACTGTTGTTTTCAAAGTTGTCCTGCCACTCCTTGGTTTCCGGGCTGTAGTATCCCGTCACCTGAACGTCAATCGAAACGAAGACCGTGTTTGACTTCCCCTCGACGGCCTTGTAATCGACAATGTTTCCTCGAAAATTTCCGATGTACGGAAGTGTAGAATTGTCCTGTGACATAATCAGTCCTTTCCAAATAAAAGTTTCCAAAGTGTTGGGTCGTTATCAATGTAAGGAATAGGGTCAGAAATCAGCCTGGACTTTGCCCAATGCGTCGGCAACTCAGACGGATAGATCGTTCTCGTCCCTGATCCAGTAGCCTTTCCGTCAGATGTTACAAACGTATCGTATCCGACAAACAAAAGATGGTCCGCCCATTCCTTGACGCGGTGGCGAATACTCGCCTTTCCGCTTGATGGAGATTGAAGCCGCGGCTCGAACCGAATGTAGTCTTCCCCGCTGGGGTTCGGCACGGGCGCCGTGCAGTCGTGACACACAAAGACGACGTGAATTCCTTCGCGGGCAATGGCATCGAGATCACCGAGAATCTGCAAAAATGTCTCATAGAGGTGAGTGTACCCCTTTCCGAATCCGTAACCCTCGATAGACGTTACCGAATGCCCTTTTTCATGCTTGACATTGGCCAGCGTCCACACCAGGGCCATCTCTTCGGCCTTGGTAAAACTATCGACTGCCACCATACCGTACTGTTTTATCAGTTCGAGATCATGTAATACGGACCTGAGTTCTTCCCAGCTTTCGGGCGTCGGGCTAACAATCGAAACGTCGAGAAAGTTGCATCCGTTTTCGATGTCAACTCCAAGCGGAACAACTCCGACTTTTTCAGCTAGAGACCATAGTTTGCTCTTTCCGATCCCCCCCGGTCCGTAGATTCCGATTTTCTGGCCGACTTTTCTGTCTCCTCCTCGCACAACAGACCGAGGAACATTAAATGCAGACGAAATGGCCGACGATGACGACGGCGACGACGGTGGTCGCGCAGGTGGTCTTTTAGGTGGTGGCGCTAATGCCATTTTCTTCTCCAAGTTCTGGGTGAATGTTGGTAACAAACGCAAACCCTTCCGGAGCAACGCTGCTTCCCGGATCAAATTTATTCGAGCAAAGTCCGAAATACGGACAGAATCCGCACGTGTCACGATGGACTGTGCGGAACCAGCGATTATTGTTCTGCGCCTCCCTGAGAACCTTCTGAATGTCCCAGACCTCGGCCATAAACTCCTCGATGTCCTGGTCGAGTCGCGGTATCTCCCGGCGGGCAAAGTAGACTTCCGGATAATTGCCAATGTCTTCTGTGAGTTTGTCGATCCATTCCTCGCAGGTCATCGGACGAGATTGAAGTACGTAGCCGAGTTCGGTGTCGCCGGTCTGACGCCACTTCTTGCCATCCTTGGTTCTTACTCGATCACCATTGGCGTCGATAACGATCTTGATGCCGTCAGAATCGCACAAAGGCACCTTCTCGGGTCGGATCGTCGGCTTGCGGGCAACGTCGTACAGAACCGTGGCAACGTCATAACCGAGCTTCCTGGCCGCATAGACGTAAAGAGTAATTTGGCTGTCGATCTGCATCCTGCGCCAGTAATCGCCATCCGGCGCCAAGTTGTCGGCTTGGAGCTTGTGTTCCAGCACGGCCAACCGACCATCTTCCAGCTTGACGATGCCGTCGATCTTGCCAGCCAAGTCAAAAACCGTCGATGCGCCACCAGTTTCCGGATTGATAAGCGGGATGTGAAATGACTGTTCGCTCGCAATAACCATTAGCGGAGAATTACCCCATCGCCAGTGATATCCAT
>CAZSKE010000345.1:0-3288 GCA_964607325.1 uncultured bacterium
CCGAAGGGAGCCGAAGGACTCTCGGAACTGGCCGCTTGGAATGACAACGACGGGGCGGGCCTTCAAGGCCCGCCCTTGTTTTTATCCGAACGCGGCGGGGGCCGCCTCCTCTGCTACCAGGGTACCGAATCCTGCTAAACTATTTCGCGGAGGCGCGTTATGGACCCGGTCCTGGTTCTTGCCGTCGTGGGTTTGCTGTTCGTGGCCCTATTGCTGTACGTGGTCATTTTGTTCAACGGCCTGGTTTTCCTCAAGAACAACATTCAAAAAGCCTGGGGGAATATCGACGTTCTGCTGAAACAGCGGCACGACGAGGTGCAGAACCTGATCGCGGTCGTCCAGGGCGTCATGCGGTACGAGCAAACCGTCCTGACGGAAGTGACGCTCGCCCGGTCGGCTTCCCTCAAGGCCCGATCCGTTCCCGAGAAGGCCGCCGCCGGCGAGGGTTTGTCGACCGCCCTGGGAAACCTGTTTGCGGTGGCGGAAAACTACCCGGACCTCAAGGCCGCCGAGAATTTCCTGGCCCTGCAGAAACGCTTGACCGCCCTTGAAAATGAAATCGCCGATCGGCGCGAGTTCTACAACGATTCCGTGGCGGTTTTCAACACTCGAATCGCGCAACTTCCCGACTTGTTCGTGGCGAGGATGATGCGGCTTGCGCCTCGGGAGTTCTTCCGGGTTTCCGAGGAAGATCGCGGATCCTTGTCGGTCTCCTTATCCGCTAGATGACCCCCGGTACCACCGCCCGAGTTTGCCTGGTGGGGTGCGCTTGCGGCGTCGCGCTGGCGCTGGCCGTCCATTTTCATCGCGCCGATCGCCACGGCGACAACCCGGCGCCGCTTTTCATCGGATTGGCCGTAGGGCTTGTCCTGTCGGGGGTCGGTTTCAGGTACCTGCGCAAAAGGCGCCTCGTCCAGAACATTCCCACGTCCAAAATCCGGTCCATGGCGATGGGTTTGGTCGAGGTCAAGGGGAAGGCCATGGGTCCCGCCGCCTTCGAGGCTCCCTTTTCCGGGGAGCCTTGTGTTTATTACGATGTCCGCGTGGAAGAGTACCGAAAAGGCAAGGACAGTTCGCGCTGGGTGCAGGTCTTCACGCGAAACACCAACGATCTTCCCTTCAATGTTTCGGACGAGACCGGACACACCTCGGTGCGGCCGGAAGGCGCGGAAATTCTTCTGAGCGAAACGTTTTCTTTTCGCAATCAGGGAAGGGGTGTCCCGTCCAAGGTGGAGTGGTATTTGATGGAAAAGGGTTTCTCGATCCATGGGTTCGTGGGACTGGAAAAAAACCTGCGGTTCTCCGAACGGGTTATTCGGCCGGGCCAGGAATTGTACGTGATCGGCGAATGCCGGACCGAAAAGGACCGCTTGCGCGGCGACACGCGGACTCGAGAGCTCAACGCCCTCCGGGCCGCGAAGGCGGATCCCGAGCGGATGAGGACCTTTGACAAGGACGGGGATGGCAAGGTGTCCGGGGAGGAATGGGACGAGGCGCGAACGAAGATCACGCGCGAGGCGATGGGGGCTCCCGACATCGAGGGGACTTGCGTGATGAAGCCGACTTCCTCGGGGGGCGCGTTCGTCATCACGGACAAACAAGAGACGAACCTGGCGCGCCGTTATGGTTGGGCGGCGTTCGGTTGCGTTTTCGGCGGAATCGGCTTGTTCGGCGTCTGTTTGTTCTTTCTCCTTCGCGCGCTCGGGTGAGTACGGAAACCTCCCTTTCAAATGAACGTATTTGGGCGATCCAGGACGGACGCTTCGCGCCATTTGCTTCTTGAAAAAAAGCGCGATTCGTCCCAAAGTGGAAACAAGTCATCGAGAGCGCGTATCCAACGGAGGATCGACATGGCCAGGAAAGTGTTCGTCGTGATGGGCGCGACCGGCAAGGTGGGAGGGGTGGTCGCCGAGGCCTTGAGGCGCATGGGTCATTCCATCAAGGTGATGGGACGGAATCCCGAGCGTTTGAACGCTTTCAAAGCCGAGGGGATGCAGGTAGCCGGCTCGACTTTCAGCGACGCGGAAGGTCTCAAGCGCGCTTTCAGGAGTTGCGACGGTGTTTTCGCCATGATCCCCCCTTCTTTCCAGGAACCCGACTTCGCGGTTTACCAGGATCGGGTGGGTAGCGCCGTCTCTCGCGCCCTTTTGGAGGCTCGGGTCAAGACGGCTGTTTTCCTGAGCTCGATAGGCGCCGACAAGTCGTCGGGCCATGGGCCCATCGCGGGGTTGCATCGCCAGGAAGGGCGCCTCAAAAGCATTACGGGGCTCCAGACGCTTTTTTTGAGGTCGGCTTATTTCATGGAGAATTTTTTCGGGGCCATCCCCGTGATCAAGTCCATGGGCGTTTTAGGAACCCCCCTGCGGGGCGATCTCAAAATGCGCATGGTCGCGACTCAGGATATCGGGACGAAAGCCGCGGAATTTCTGGATCAGGCCCGTTTCAACTCGGGGGATGTTTTTGAGTTGGGGGGGCCGTGCGAGTTGACCCCGGTGGAGGTCACGGCAAAGATCGGCAAGGCCATTGGAAAACCGGATTTGGCTTATCGACAGTTCTCCTACGAGGAAGCGCGAAAAGGCATGCTGGCGGCGTCGATGAAACCCTCCATGGTGGATTTGACGATCGAAATGATCCAGGCGCTCAACGAGGAACGCTTGGAACCCACCCAGAAGATCGAGGGGCTTCACCGGGGAAAGACGGCGTTCGAAAGCCTTTTGCCGGCCTTTAAAGCCGCTTACGAAGCGCCCTGACCGATCGGGGATTATTCGGAAGAACGACCCGGCGGATCGAGATGTCGTGTCGAGCGGTTTTCTGATTCCTGTTTTGGAGGGTTCCGTGTCCAGTCCCCTGGCGGTGGTTCTGGGTGTCGTGACGGGATTGTTTGCCGGGATGTTCGGCATCGGCGGCGGGGTGGTCATTATTCCCGTGCTGGTGTTGTTGTTCCATTATTCCCAGCACCAAGCCACCGGGATCTCCCTCACGGCGCTTTTACTGCCGGTGGGCGTCCTCGGTGTTTGGGAATATTATCGATCGGGTTTCCTCGGCACCGCGGAACTGCGTCTGGGCCTGTGGATCGCCCTGGGAATATTCATAGGGACCTATGGGGGAGCGCATCTGTCGGTCCAACTGCCCGCCAGGACCCTTCAGAAGGTTTTCGCCGTGTTCCTCGTGGTGGTGGCCCTGGACTTGTGGTTCGATCCGGCGCGGCGTTGATGTCGCGGGCGAGGGTCAGTGAACCACCAAGCATTTGAGGATTTCCCGCCGCCGTCTTCCGTCGGGCTCCACCAC
>CAZSKE010000346.1:0-1211 GCA_964607325.1 uncultured bacterium
CGGCTACGCCGACGGATACAGTTGAACCAACTGAAACAGAAACACCAGTTCCAACTGACACGCCGGAGCCTCCTGCCACCGACACTTCAGTTCCAACCGAAGAAATAGTTGAGGTTGTTCCTTGAAGAGATTTTGTATAAAAAAGTTTTGAGTTGACCCGTGTCAGACACCTTACGCGTATGCGTTTAGATGTTTGCACGGGTCGATTTTTTGGAAAAATATGGGTAAATATTGACCTTCGGGCGTATAATGCTTCTTACTCACATAAAAAATCATGACAGCAGAAAACACAATAATTATTGAGGACCCAAATATTGTTGAAGTTTTGGCACAATATTTAATGGGTAGAATTAAAAGAGAAAATTTAAGTGAACACAATCAATCTCTTCTTGATTATTATGGCCCTGGGGGACTTATGAGTGATGATCCAAAATTTGCGGCTCAGGTAAATTCCAAGAAAAACCAAATACTAACAGTTGGTGAAAGAATCCCTCTATATACTTCTGATGAAATTAAAAAAGCAAAAAGGCATGGAAGACACAAAATAACAAATCCAGAAATATTTTTACAGCCACGGCTTTGGACAGAGCCACAATCAGAAGATCTAGCCCCCACGATTTTAGATGCTGTATTTGACTCTGAGAAGAATATTCACGGTAAAAAAAGAAATGAATTAATTACAGAAGAAATTGAAATGAAAAAAAGAGAATTGAGGGGAAGGATTGGACTACCGATTGCTAGGGGAAAAGATCCACATGTTAATGATGATTTCTATAAATACTTAGTGAGAAGAATATATCATTTTGATGTGTTCCATATTTTTAAAGAATATGACCGTGTTTTAGGTGAAGTTCCAGAGGGTCTAAGTTCTAAAATAAATCAAGTAAAAGGTTTAATCGACGAACTTCTAAATGGGGGATTAAACACGAAGGAGAAGTATGAGAGGTATCATGAATTTGTTGGGGATCATGAGGAAGAGTGGAATGTTTTTGATTACAGTAGAGAATAAATATCCAGAAGTACCAGCAAAGAATACAGAATCTATCTCAAAAATAAATTTATGGAGAAGGTTCAGAGTTAGGATTTTGAGTTGGTTGATTATTGATATTTACGGCACCAACTTCAACAATTATATTTTTTTCAGGCCTAAAGAGGATTGCTTTTTGAGCCTTGGTATATATAAGAACAATATCTCCATTTTCTGCATTTCG
>CAZSKE010000346.1:1221-3283 GCA_964607325.1 uncultured bacterium
TCACTTTTGAAGCGTCCGTAACCGTTGCTACAGTTGGTTTTTCGTCAGATGGAAGTGTAATAAGTTTACCAACCTTAAGTACTGTTGCGTCCACTTCTGCCTGAATTGCTTCTGCCCCCTTTCCCAGCCCAAACCATTCAGGTTTCTGTTGGGCTATAAATATTCCAATTCCAACTCCGAGAACAACTAAAAAGAGATAGGGTATCATTTTTATTGATACTATGCTTTTCCTTATTTTATTTTCTTCTCGATTTATTTCTTCTTCCATATTAATTATTATACATCAACTTAAATCGTTGCTGGCTCGGGAGACATACTTTCAGTTGGTGTGGGCGTTGAGATAGGTGTTTCAGATGGCGTTGCCCCAGTAGTAGTCGTAGGTGAAGGTTGAGAAGTTTCCTGTGGCATGGCAGTTGGTGACGGAGTAGGTGAAGGCAAAAGCTCATTTAATTGGTCACCGTTTACACAGACTTCACTTCCATCAGACTTTTTGACACAGAGCTCGTCAGTATGAATTTTCTTGGCAAAAATCTCATCAAAATATCCTCTAATTGCCGTTATGCGTGCCACTATAAAGTTGGTAAGGAATTGTTTCTCATCAGTAATCATTTTACCAATCATAGCAACAGGGTCATGGACATCTTCATACCGAATATCTGCCACCAGTGTTGAAAGTCCGTTATTGGTTCCGTCGGAATTAATCTTTGGTGAAACGTCTCCCAAGAGTACTGTTATCTCTTCATTGTTCCAAGTCAGAGGAGATGTTGTAAGTATCGATGACTCTTTCAAAACCCGCACCGATCGTGACTCTGCTAGACTTGATATGTGCTATACAGGCATATTAATAGGTGGGGACTTTGTTCCAACACACGAAGTTTCAGAATACGGTTTTTTTACTCAGGACAGACTTCCACTTCTTAGAAAAAATCAGCTATTTTTGATTGATGAAGCTTTTAAAAATGGAAAATAATGCACTGCGCTACAATGCGTAGTTAGAAACATATGACAAATCTAAGACAACAAAAAGAAGACATAGACAGGGAGGCACAAAAAACAAAAGATGAAGCTGATCGTCTTGCCATGGAACAAAAACAAACTGCGGCGGACGAAGAAAGCAAAAAAATTAAACAGGCAGCTGAAGCTGAGGTTGCAAAAATTCAATACGACGCCCAAAGATAAAAAAGACATTGATAGATATATGGAATCTATCAGACAACGAGTTTATTAATCTTCTCCAAAAAATAACAAAAAGTGTTAAGATAGCCTGATAAATTAATTTTTAATCATGATAGAAAATTTTAAAGGTTCGTTAATGGAAACACCGTGGGATAAATATGGTGCGACCAAAGTTATTCAAGGCTCCTGGAAAGAACTAGATGCCTGGGTTTATGGTTATTGTGCAACAAATCCAGGAAGATATATATGGCGGTTGATAAAAAGTGATCCGTTAAATTCCCAAGCTATTCAAAAACTAGCAAAGGATGGTTGGAAAGTGTTCTTGACAAATATGTCTCCAGGAAGTGGCTCTTGTTCTGAAAAAAATAAGAAGATAGAAATCTCGGCACAAGCTGAAGGGTATGCAAGAGATGAACCGCTTTTCCATGAACTCGTTCATGCTCAATACAGTGGGGAATTAAGTGATGGTTTGGGATATAGAGGATACGACGGCGACGAAAATACAGCGATAACTGAATGGTTGGCGAGAATCTACAGATCTGATCATAAACTTTTGAGAACAGCTATCGAAGTTTTTAATCTAACACCCTACATTTATGACAAGCCAAGTTACCTAGCTTTTGCTGAAAACCCGATCGATTTCAAAAAACAATACATACTACCTTGGGGTATAAAAACTAAAATCAGATTCTCAAGTGTCTTTATGCATTGTGTTTAAAGTGTTAAAATAGCTTCATGGCACTATCTGTAGGAATTGTTGGTTTACCAAATGTAGGAAAGTCAACGCTTTTTAATGCACTTCTAAAAAAGCAACAAGCATATGTTGCTAATTTTCCATTTGCTACGATTGAACCAAATATAGGAGTTGTTCCGGTTCCTGATGATC
>CAZSKE010000347.1:0-3277 GCA_964607325.1 uncultured bacterium
TATTTAGGTTATTGTGTTTATGTTGATGTTTTTGACCCACTTGTGGGAAGACCGCTGGTATCCCGTCGTGGACGCCCGGGTGGATTGGTCCCCGCCGCACGATTTGTCGGGAGTGGACGGTTTCCTTTGGCTACTGGATCGGGAACCGAAGACCCTGCCCGCCGAGGGCGTCGCGGAATTCACGCCGCGGCCGCATTTGGACCTGCCGGGCCTCGCCGACGGTTTGTGGTACGTGCACGTGCGCACGCGCGATCGCGCGGGCAACTTGTCCCGCGAGGCCTCCCACCAGGCCCTGCGCGTGGATACCACGGCGGATCCCCCCTGGCTCGAATCCCCCACGCACCCCGAGGATCACCGCTGGTACAACAAGCGGGGCGTGGTCATGACATGGAAGGACCCCGCCGACGATTCCGGCGTGGACGGCTACCTGTACGCCCTGGACCAGGAGCCTTTGACGGTGCCCTCCGCGGTGGGCGGGCTTTACACCCAGGAGCGCTCGCTGTCCTTCGAGGTGTCCCGGGACGGGCTTTGGTATTTCCACGTGGTCATGAAGGATCGCGCCGGCAATGTGGGCAAGCGCGCCGCGCACTACCCGATCCGCGTGGACACGTCGGTGGACGCGCCGCGCATTCAAAGTCGCACGCACCCGGATCCTGAAGCGTGGTCCAACCGGCCGGAAGTCGTCGTGCGATTCGACCCCCCCGAGGACCTGTCGGGTGTGGCGTCGTACCTGTACAGCCTCTCCGAGGAGGAGGGACTGCCCTTCGACCCCCGGCACGCCCAACGAACGGCCCAGCCCACCGTCGAGATCCGCCTGCCCCACGATGGCGTCCATTGGTTGTCGGCGGTTTGCGAGGACAACGCGGGCAACCTGTCGCGGTCCCCGGCGCGGTTGAAGCTGAGACTCGATACGACGGCCGCGCCTCCCTTGCTCAAGTCGCCTACCCACCCGGAACCGTCGCGGTGGTATCCCTCGCGCAAGTTCGAGGTGTATCTCACCGATCCCGAGGACCTGTCGGGCATCGACGGGTACCACGTCCTGTTCAACCGGGAGGAAGCCTGGGCCGTCGACCTGACGGCCATGCGTTACACCCAAGCGCGCGGTTCCACGGTCACGGTGCCCTCCGACGGCGTGTGGTGGGCGCACGTGGTGTCCAAGGACAAGGCGGGCAACGTGAGCCAACCGGCCCGCTTGGCCTTCCGCGTGGATTCGGCCGCTTATCCCCCCACGGTGACGAGCCCCACCCACCCGCCCCAGCGTTGGTCGCGCGAGCCGAGGGCGCGTTTCACCTGGGTGGACCCGCCCGAGTTGTCCGGCGTGGAAGGCTACTACGTCATCCTCGACCAAAAGCCGCAGACGATCCCCACGCCGGACACCGGTTTGTGGGTGACCGACGCCGAATGGTCTTCCGAGCCCTTGGAGGACGGTTCTTGGTGGTTCCATATCGCGCTGAAGGACAAAGTGGGCAACGTGAGCCAGACCGCCTCCCATTACGGGTTCCTGGTGGACGCGTTGGCTCCCGTGACACGTTTGAATCCCCTGCCGGAATGGCAGGACCGCACGGGCATCTCGCTTTCCTGGGAATCGAAGGACGAATCGAGCGGCGTGGAGTGCTGGGACGTTCAAGTGCGCGAGGGCGACGGCGCCTGGATCGACTGGAAGACCGGCGTCCCCGAAACGAACGCGTTGTTCCAAGGGCGGGACGGCGTGCGGTTCGCTTTCCGCGTGCGCGCGCGGGATCGCGTGGGCAACCTGGAGCCTTACAGCGAAGTCGGGGAATCCGTCGCGTACACCACCGTGGACCTTTCGCCGCCCCCGCCCGTGTCCGATCTCAAGGCCCGGCCGCGGCCGAAGGGCGACATCGAGCTGGTCTGGCAGCCCGTGGACGACCTGGTGTCGGGCACGACCTTTTATCGCGTGTATCGGTGGTTGGAGGGCGAGGCCAAGCGTTGCGTTTCGCGCGATGGAGAGGTGATCGCGCCAACCTTCGTGGATCCGGGGACGGGCCTGCGGGATAACGCCGTGTATTACTACACGGTCCAGCCCGTGGATCGCCTGGGCAACGAGCGCCACGAAGGCAACGCCGTCGCGGCTTGCTTGTCCGACCACGGCGTGGGCGCGCCTTCCGTGACCAGCCCCACTCATGCCTCGAGCCAGTGGAGCACGAATCCCGACCCGCTCTTGACGTGGTTGGCCCCCCCCGACGCCAGTGGCGTGGACGGTTATTACTATCTTTGCGATCGTTCACCGAACGGGAAGCCCGGTCCTGACAATGGAACCTTCACGCGCGAACTCAAGGTTCAACTGACGGGATTGGGGCCTGGCGCGTGGTTTTTCCATTTGGCGGCCGTTGACCGGGCCGGAAACGTGACCGAGGAGCCCGCGCACTATGAACTCGCGGTGGATTCGGGCGAGCTGATGGCCCCCGAGGTGGCGTGCCCCACCCATCCCGACGCCTCGCGCTGGTACGCGGCCGCCGACGTGGTGTTCCAACTGACCGCGATGTCCAAGCCGTCGGGCATCGAGGCGTTCTACTACCTCTTCGACCGTAATCCCTCCACGGGCATTACGCCTTCCGAGGCCCAACGCACCACCGAAAGCGAGATCCACCTGAGGGCTTCGGGCCCCGGCCGATGGTACTTCCACGCCGCGGCGCGGGACCACGCCGGCAACCTCTCGCCCGCCGTGCATCGCGAGTTTCAGACGACGTTGGGGGAGCCGCAACCCCCGGTCTTGAACAGCCCCACTCACCCCGACCCGGAAGAAGCCAAGAGCGACGTCAACCCGGTCTTCACCTGGGAGGACCGGACCGACGCGGACCTGGCCCCGAAGGGTTACGCCTACAAGATGAGCGCCAACGAGAACGAGGCGCTGACGACGGAAGACGCCACGACCACGGAGAGAACCGTGAAGGTCGCGAACGTGCCCGATGGGACCTGGTGGTTCCATGTGGCGGGGCTCGCGTCCGACGGCCGTCCCTCCAGCCTGACGTCGCGCCGCAAGGTGAGCGTCAAGCGGGTCGGGAGGGTGGCGGGGAAGTTCATGTCGAAGGACGGACAGACGCCCATGACGGGCGTGCCGGTGGAGGCTTGGAGGGGCGAGACGCGGGAAGCCGTCACGCGGGTCGGGTTGGACGGCATCTTCATTTTCGAGAACCTTCCCGAGGGGAAGTACGAGATGCGCTTTTTGTCGCCCCACCAGCCCCCCTTGTGTCTCTCGGGGGTCGGGGTCGGGTTGGGCCTGACTCCCACGCCCATGATCCTGTCCGATGACGCC
>CAZSKE010000348.1:0-3277 GCA_964607325.1 uncultured bacterium
GGATCGGCCTGGACGCTGAGGCTGGAGGTTTATCCGAGGAAAGCGCCTTGGGGGGCGCTTTTTTGTGTTCGGGAATTTTGGACGAAATACGGGGAGAAACCCATGCGAAAGATTAAAAGCATTGTTGTTCTGACGGCGCTCGTGTTTGGGGTGGCCACCGCCCGGGCCGCGGTATTACTGACTTGGGACGCGATGGATTCCTCGAACAGCGGATCCTACGCCGACACCCAGGGGTCCGTCCTGCAATACACGACGGACAAGGGACCGAATAAGAAGCAGAAGTCGCTCAAGCTCACCTACGACTTGAAGCAGAGCGGATGGTGCGGGATTTGGAACAACATCCCCGAATTGGATCTTTCCAAGGCATCCACCCTCGTGTTCATGGCCAAGTCTTCCATGGGGGGCGATGTCCAACTGGCGATCAAGGACCGGTGGAACCTCCAGTATTCCACGCGTTTCCAGGCGCCCCTGAAGCAGTGGGCCGAGGTGAGGGTGCCGGTGTCTTCCTTCGTCCAGGACCCCTACTACACCCCGCCGGACGCCGAGCCCGGGCATCCCATGGATCTCTCGAAACTGAAGAACCTGAATTTCGGGCCCCAGGGGGCCGGGGCCGCCACTTTGTGGATCGGGCCGGTGAGCTACGAGGAAGGGGCGGTCGCTTCCGCCGGAGCGCCCGAGGGCGCGGAAAAGCCAGCGGCGGTTTTAGCGACCGAAGAAGTCGAGATCCAGGGGTTCAACTCTCCCGAGGAAAGCGGAATCGGCGGCCCGTTCCAGGACAGCCAAGGCTCGACGTTGGTATACGCCCCGAAGAGCGTCAACAAGAAGGATAAGAAGGACCTGAGCCTGGAAATCAACTACGACCTCCAGAGCGGTGGGTATTGCGGTTTGTGGCACCGGACGGGCGAGAATTGGGACGGCGTCAACATCGCCGGGGCCTCCATGATCGCCCTGGCCGTTCGATGCAAGACCCCGTTGCAGATCGGCATCGCCTTGAAGGACAAGAACAACAACCAGTACGTGGCCGACGCGCAGACGACGGGCGGCAAGGATTGGGAGACCGTCCGTATCCCCGTCTCGTCGTTCATCCTCGACCCCTACTACACTCCGCCGGACGCGATCAAGGACGCGCCCATGGACTTGAGCCAAGTGAAGACGTTCAATCTCCAGCCCAAGACGGTGGGGAAGGTCTTTTTCCTCGTCGACCATATCATGGCCCTGAGGTAACGCTTCGAGGGGGCCATTGAGTTTTCCGAGTGTGGTCCGGCGCGGAAATCTGCGTGTTGACGGACTGGATAAGGATAGGTACACTTCCTTCCCCGGCTTCAAGCCGGTTGTGTAGAACGCGGGTGACGGGTGGTTGTGGGCTTGGTTCGCTCACTACGACACGCCCCAAAATGACGCCTTGTTTTTATTGATTCGGACGCTGGGGTAGCTCAGTTTGGTAGAGCAACGGTTTCGTAAACCGTAGGTCGCCGGTTCAATTCCGGTCCCCAGCTCCATTTTTTCGGATTTAAATTAATGGTGCCCTGAGCCTGTCGAATGGGCTCCATTTTCCCGCAGGAAAATGTCGCCCTGAGGAGCACCGCGTCTCGAAAGGCTCCATTGTTCTTCTGGTAGAAACTGCGTTTACCGACGATATTTCTAGCTGGACGTTCGGATATTTCTTCACGAAGGCTTCTTCCAACAACACTTTAGAAGTTTAGTCTCTAAAGCGAAAAATCCAGACAATAAATGACAATGAAAATTTAAAATATGCCTAAAAACTCCTTATTTTTCACCCATATCGGCCTAATAAAAGATCAACAATTTAACGTTAAACGGATGTATTATTGTTAGGTTAACGAATAACGCGCGGGGTTTAACGTCTTACCATTGGTGGATAAGGACAACTCGTTTTAATTGCCTGGGAGGAAATTGTGGAATCGCGCCTTGTCCACGAATCCAAGACAGGGAAGCGGCGTACTTGCCGCTGGGTGATGTGGATTTGGATGGGGATTATTTTTTCCGGGGTCGCCGGGTCGATTCACGCCCAGTGTTTGGCTGGCTCTAACGGCGGTATCACGTCACCCAAGCTGAACCTTCAAGTCCTGTGTTCCCAAATGGGAGCGCAGAACAGTTCCTACGGAATCCGCCTGTACAACCACGATTCCTCTCCGGTGTCCATCCAGGATCTCTGCCTCAAAGTCTGGGTCTACGAGAGCGGCGTCATGAACATGATTTCATGGGCCGGGGGGCTGGGCCGCGTGTATACCGCGGCCGGGGTGGATCAGGGGTTGGTTTCCGGAACCACCTCGGCGGCCGCGGCCACCTTGAACCCGAATTGCGTCTCGGACGCGAGCCACATGGCCAACCAAGTCATCACGTATTGCGTGACATCCAGCGCCCAGACGATTCCGGCCGATGGCGGATACTGGCTGAATCAATCCGATACGATCAACGTCGGCCGCAACAATCCCCAAATGGATAACGGCAATTTCGCCGACGATTACACGCATATGTTCGCGGGAATCAACTGCGTGGACAATCTTTGGCACGACGTGCCTTACGTGGCTTTGTACTACAAAGGAAGCCTGGTCCAGGAGATCGTCGACGCCTCGGGAACGTACGACGCGGAAACCGGGCAAGTGCCCTGCCCCTCGGTGCCCACCTGCACGCCAACCAGGACACTCACCCAGACCCCGGCGGTGACTCCGACCATGACCCGTACGTTCACGGGCACGAGCACTTTCACGGGAACCAACACGCGGACGATGACCCTGACGTTCTCGCGAACGAACACGCCGACGTTCACCCGCACCAGCACGCCGACGTTCACCAGGACGCGCACACCAACGTTCACTCGAACGGCCACCGTGACGTTTACGCGCACGAATACGCCCACTTTTACTCGCACGCATACACTGACGTTTACAAGGACGCACACGCCGACGTTCACTCGGACGGCTACCGCTACTCGCACGAACACCCCGACGTTTACCAGGACCAACACGCCGACGTTTACCCGAACTGACACGCCCACGTTTACCCGTACGGACACCCCAACGTTTACCCGTACGGACACCCCCACGTTTACCCGCACAGACACTCCAACGTTTACCAGGACCGACACGCCGACGTTTACTCGCACGGATACCCCGACGTTCACCCGCACCGACACGCCCACATTTACCCGTACAAACACCCCAACGTTTACTCGCACGAACACCCCAACGTTTACCCGGACCGACACACCCACGTTTACCCGCACAGACACTCCAACGTTTACCAGGACCGACAC
>CAZSKE010000349.1:0-3272 GCA_964607325.1 uncultured bacterium
GGAATCGTAGGCAACCGATATGAAGCCAGGCCCAAGGGTGTCGTGGTGTTATCCATGATCTCGGCGGACCCTTCCCGAACCCCCCTGTCGGCTGACGATTGGAAACTCTGGAAGGAATTCTGCGCTCTCGTGGCGGACGCGGGAGAGGGTGGTTTGGCGTATTTCGGCGTGGATCCGGACAAGCTGAAGGCCTGGCCGGGCGTGCCGGGTTTTCCCCTTTCGGTGACTTGGACCGAGGGGAAAAAACGCGTGTATTCGATCCAGGTTCAATCGCTTCGTTCGCAAGGCCTCTCGAACGACGACTTCAAGGTTCCGGCCGGGTACGAATCCAAGATGCTGCTCACGACCATGTGACTGCGGAGGCCGACCGTCGGCGGTTGGTTCCGGCAATCCTGAAAAACGGGAAACCCCATCAACGCTGACGGCTATTTTTGTTCCACATACTTGACTTATTAGTCTAGTATAAGCAAACTGAGGAGTGGGAAAGGTCAAGGAAAGGCTCATGAAAGTCACGCCACTCGAGGAATACGGGATCCGTCTTTCCCTCCAGATCGCCCGAAAAGGGCCCGGAGGTTCGGCCACCATCCCGGAACTGGCCAAGGCGGAGGACTTGACCCCCGCCTACGCGGCCAAGGTGCTTTCCATTCTCCGCAAGGGCGGCGTGTTGACCAGCCTTCGCGGACAATCGGGGGGGTATCTGCTGTCCCGCGACGCCCGGGATATCACGGTCCTCGACATCATGAACGCGATGGGAGGAAAGCTGTGCTCCGCGGATATCTGTGGGAAGCACGCCGGCAAGCATGAGAAATGCGTGCATAACACCCAATGCTCCGTGCGCTCGTTGTGGAACGGCCTGGAGCATTTCTTGAACGGTCTTCTTTCCCAATACCACCTGTCGGACCTGCTCGAGCCGGGACGCATGATGGAAATTTGGATGCGCAACAGCCGGCCGCCCAAGGCGAGGAAATGATGGAAACGGAAAGAAAAAACACGACCGTGGAAGCCCTGACGGGCGGGGAGTACCGTTTCGGGTTCACCGTGGACTTCGAGGCCGATTCCGCTCCGCCCGGCTTGAACGAGGAAATCCTCCGGTTCATCTCGAGGAAGAAACAAGAGCCGGAATGGTTGTTGGAATGGCGGCTGAAGGCCTACCGGGCCTGGCTCAAGATGGCCGAACCCAAGTGGTCCAAGGTGCGTTACCCTCCCCTGGATTTCCAAGCGATCTCCTACTACTCCGCTCCCAAGAAACGGCCGCAAAGCATCCAGGAAATCGATCCTGAAATCCTGGCCATGTACGAGAAGTTGGGCGTTCCCTTGAGGGAACGGGAGGCCCTCTCGGGAGTGGCTGTGGACGCCGTGCTGGATTCGGTTTCCGTGGGCACCACTTTCAAGGCCCGCTTGGCGGAGATGGGAATCCTGTTCTGCTCTTTTTCGGAGGCCGTGCGCGAACACCCCGATTTGGTGCGCAAATACCTCGGCACGGTGGTGCCGCCCCACGACAACTTCTTCGCGGCCCTCAATTCTGCGGTCTTCACCGACGGTTCCTTCTGCTACGTTCCCAAGGGCGTGCGGTGCCCCATGGAGCTTTCCACGTATTTCCGGATCAACGCGGCCAAGACGGGGCAGTTCGAGAGGACGCTTCTGGTGGCCGACGAGGACGCCTTCGTGAGTTACCTGGAAGGATGCACGGCTCCCCAGCGCGACGAGAACCAACTGCACGCGGCCGTGGTGGAACTCATCGCGCTTGACCGCGCCGAGATCAAATATTCGACGGTGCAGAACTGGTATCCGGGGGACGCCGAGGGAAAAGGCGGGGTGTACAACTTCGTGACCAAGCGAGGCGCCTGCCGGGGTTTCCGGTCCAAGATCTCCTGGACCCAGGTCGAGACGGGATCGTCGATCACCTGGAAGTACCCGTCCTGCATCCTCCAGGGCGACGAATCCGCGGGGGAGTTCTATTCGGTGGCGGTGGTCCACCACCGCCAACAAGCCGACACCGGGTCCAAGATGATCCACCTGGGAAAGAACACCACCAGCACCATCGTTTCCAAGGGCATCTCGGCGGGCCATGGGGAGAACACTTACCGCGGTTTGGTGCGCATCCAGCCCGGGGCGACGGGGGCCCGCAATTACACCCAATGCGACAGTCTCCTGATGGGAGACCAGTGCGCGGCTCACACCATGCCGTATGTCGAGGTGAAGAACCCCTCCGCCAACGCGGAACACGAGGCCACCACTTCCCGGATCGGGGAGGAGCAGATCTTCTATTGCCGACAGCGGGGATTGTCGTCCGAGGACGCGGTCCACATGATCGTGAACGGGTTCTGCCGCGAGGTCTTCAACAAACTGCCCATGGAATTCGCCGTCGAGGCGCAAAAACTCATGGGGGTGACGCTGGAAGGAACGGTCGGGTGAGACGGCGGTCGGGGTCGGTTACGGCTGAAAAGGAATCCAAGCTGGCGGCTGATCGCTGACCGCCAGCGGCAAGGTTTTGAACATGTTGAGCATCAAGAACCTGCGGGCCAAGGTCGAGAACAAGGACATCCTCCAGGGAGTCAACCTGGAGATCCGTCCCGGGGAGATCCACGCCTTGATGGGACCCAACGGCTCGGGAAAAAGCACCCTGGCGCACGTTCTGGCGGGAAAGGAGTCCTATCGTGTGACGGGAGGTTCCGTCACTTTCGAGGGACGAGACCTTCTTTCCATGCAACCCGAGGAAAGGGCCCAATCGGGAGTGTTTTTGGCTTTCCAGTACCCCCTGGAGCTTCCCGGCGTGAACAACGCGTATTTTCTTAGGGCGGCTTACAACGCTCAGCGGAAGGCTCGAGGCGAGGAGGAATTGGACGCCGTGGATTTCCTCGCGGTGGTCAGGACAAAGCTCCAACTGCTTCAGATGGACGAATCCTTCCTCAAACGGTCCGTCAACACGGGATTTTCGGGCGGGGAAAAGAAGCGCAACGAGGTCTTGCAGATGGCCGTGTTGGAACCCCAATTGGCCATCCTGGACGAGACGGATTCGGGGCTGGATATCGACGCCCTTCGGATCGTGGCCAACGGGGTCAACGCCCTCAAATCGAAAAAAAGGTCCGTGCTTCTGGTGACGCATTACCAGCGCCTGCTGGATTACATTGTTCCCGATTTCGTGCACGTGTTGGCGGGGGGGCGCATCGTGAAATCCGGCGACAAGAGTCTCGCCTTGGAACTCGAGGAGAAAGGCTACGGTTGGCTCGAGGGAGCCGCGACGCCGGGTGTTCGGCCGTGAACGCCCCCCC
>CAZSKE010000350.1:0-3263 GCA_964607325.1 uncultured bacterium
GACCTCTTTGAGCGATTGAGTAATCCGACCGTCGAAGAGCAGCGGAAGTTTGCGGCCGAGCAGGGAACGGCCCCCGGGCCGGACCCGTTAGGATCGAAACCGTTTGTTCCGCCGACTCAGGAGCAAATGCAGGCGAGATCAGCAGAAGAGGAATCCTACAAGTTCAATCAAATTGCTCAGGGTGAGGCGATAAAATACGCTGATAAACCAGGTAAATATAAAAAGAGAACTGCAAAGGAATACGAGGAGTACGCATCCTCAATCGCAAAGCAACTCGGAGGAGAAAGCAATCCAGAGTTTGTCAAAATGGTCAAGCCAATTCTGGACGCCTACGACTTAACCAATGACCTAACCGCACCTGAAGGAAAAGGAATTACCGCAGAAAATGTTCCACCTGAACTGAGACCGTACACTTTGCTTGCGTTGCAGCATAAAAATAAGTTGCGGGATGAACGCCAAAAAGATTCGCTCGGGGTAAGGACGGCCACGATGGCGGCTGGCGGACTTGCCCAGGTAGGGCAATCGTTGAGAAAACTGGATCCGTTTCAAAGCCGAGAAGATTGGCTGTTTGAGAAAAATGCTTTGGACGTAAGTCTTGATCCAGCTAGATTCATACACCCAGATCAGGGCTTTATTAGTCGCAATGTCCAGTCTGCGCTGGCAGCATTGCCAAAGATGGGTGGCGCTGCTTTGGCCGGTGGCCCCGCTGGTGTTGCGTTAATGTTTGGTCTGCCAACGGCAGTCGAGGTAGAAGAGACAGCAAAGGAACGCGGCGCATCAAGTCTTTCTGCATTGGGAGCCGGTGTTGGCGCTGGCACCCTGGAAACGGTTTTATTCTCAAAATTGCCAGGTAGGGTGTTGGGTCAACTCGGTGGAAAATCAGTCGTTTCCAAAAGAATCATTGACAACATCAATAAATATGCTTTTGAAACTCTTCAAACTGGCGGCGTACTAACTGCATCATCCATAAAATCTCGGTTGGCCGAAGAGGGCGCCTTGTGGGTCAGTGGAAAGTCGGGGAAGTCGGCTGGTGATTTATGGAAAGAAACTGTCAATGAAATTCCAGACACCCTAATGCAAGCTGCGCTACTGCATCTCCCGAGTGGAGTAAAAAACATTGGCAAATCGGCCATGCAAAAACAGTCTCCAGGCGGGATCGTCTTTGGCCCGGCGGGGCCAGTCAAGCCTCCACGCCGTGAAATATCCCCGGCGGAGGAGTTTGCATGGTCGAACCCATCCGGTGCGAAGCGACTTACGGCATTCGACGAGCCTTCACGGAAGGTTTGGGAGAAGGAAGGACTCCCCAAGGGAACGAGCGGCAAGCAGCGTAGGGCCTTCGTAGAATCGCTCAGGAGCCTCCCAGAAGGCCAACAGCCTCCAACCACTCAAAAGACGCTGACCGAGCCGGAAGCGTTACTGGGGCCAAAAAACATAGCGCCAGAGGCAAATGTGGGCCGAGGAAGGGATCAAGTCGAGATTCCAGGCGAAAATAGCAGGGAACCACAGAATCCAAGGAACTTCAAGGTTGGCGATATTGTCGAGCTTGCCGATAATGGCGAATTTGCCCAGATAACCAAAGTAACCAAGAGTGTTAAAAAGGGTGAGGTTCCTGGTATCCGAATCAAGACGGCAACGGATGAATTCGTTGTCGAGCCGTCCAGGGTGTGGAACCGATCGCTTGCAGCGAACCCAGGGCGGGGGGCGAAGGTGACGCCCGCGCCGGTCGAGCAGCCAAAGCCGATGCCGGCGGAAGAGTCGCGGCCGGTTGAGCCTCCACCTTTACCGCGAACCCCGGAGCCAAGGATGAACACGGCGACGAAGCCTGACGTCCCGTTGCCGGAGCCGGCGTCCCGGTGGCCGAACATTCCCGAGAACGTCAGGTCCAGCGGCATCGACGAATTGACAGCGTTGGCGCAGGCGTCCGGATTCAGAAAGAACGGCGCGAAGTTATCCAGGGAATCGGTTTTAGATTGGCTGGCAAAGAATGTTTTCAAAAAGCCTATTCCGGTCCTGAGATTTGAAAAACCAACAGAACAAATACCGATCCAAAAGAACAAAATTGAGTTTGACGATGACTCTCTTCTTAATCTCAACATGCTTGATCCGGGAATGAAACCCTACAAAATCGGACCTAGAATGGCCGATGGGATCGAGCGAGGCTGGACGGATTACGAGAAGTGGGCCAAGAGCTTTCCATCGACGGCCAAGATGCTTGGTGATCGTGGCCCGCGGTTATACGAACGGATTCGGAACGAGTTGAAGCAGAGCGAAGTTAAACCATCGGAGCCGGAAGCAGTGCCCGAACCCCCGGGCGGGGCTTCACCGCTAACTCCCCCCGTCGCCGGTACAGCAAAGCCCGAGGCAAGCAATGCTGGCATAGGGCCTGCCGAGGCCGGCGCTCCGGTGGTTAAACCTGAAAGGGACGTTCGCCAATCGCTCAGCGACTACAGAGCGATGATGGGGTATCCGGCCGAAAAGATCAGCGAACTTAGAAAGGGAAGTAAAAAGCACTCCAGAGCATTGATCCGTGACGCTGACGTAAAGTACCAGGAATTAAAGGCGATGGACGCCAAGGAGAGGCGAGCCAGTTCCACGGCTATAGGCAAGGAGATTCTTTCGGAAGAGAGGCAGAAAGCAAAGAGTGACGTTGAGAATGGAATAATTACTCCGGAGGCAATGAAGTATCGGCCGACGAGCGAATTGCCAGCCCCGGTTAAAGATTCCATCCGAGAAGGTGCCCAGGCGTTGCTTGCCGATACGGAGTCTCCGAAAGTTAGGGCGGCGCTCGAAAAGATCATCAAGGACGCCGGCAGTGATGTTGGCGCGGAAGTCGAGAAGCAAAAAGAGCGGATTGTCGAGAAGTTTACCGGCAAGCGCGGCGGTTCAACAAAAAACGAAGAACCGTGGCCGATTGATCCCGTCATCAACCTCTTCACGATGGATCCGGCGAAGAGAAACGCCCTGATCGACAAGTCGATGAAGAGTATTGCTGACGGTGAGCCTGACGAATTGGCGAAGCGAGTTCAGTGGCATATTGAAAATGGCGAGGGAAGTATTCCGTTTTCGACACCAGAAGAAGTTGTCGGCGTTCTCCGGGGGCTGAGAGACAAGAGCGCACCTGGGCTTTCGGTTGATATTTTTGGCGAGCCGATTACCGAGGCTGAAAAAATAGCCAGGCCGGAGAAGAAGTCAAAGGAGATGTTTGAAGCTGGGCTTCCAGGTCAAACCGACATCTTCGGTGGAGTTTTAAGTAAGGAGCAAGC
>CAZSKE010000351.1:0-3257 GCA_964607325.1 uncultured bacterium
TTCCCGCTTGGCCTTTTGGAGAGACTCCTCTCGAATCTTGGCCTCGGCCTCCTCGCGCTCTTTTCTTTCGCGTTCCGCCCTGCTTTGGCGGTCCCGCTCCTCGTGCGCGCGACGTTCCACTTCCTCCCGGAGCCTCTTTTCTTCCTCTTCCTTGGCCTTGCGTTCCGCCTCCAGCGCGTCGATCACCTCGTCGCCGCCCTTGACGTAAAGGGTGTAAGCCTCGTTCAGCTTCGTCCTCACCTCGGGATGATCGGGATGGCTTTCCAGCAGTTGTTGATAGATTTCGATGGCTTCCTCGACGAGATTCTGGCGAATGTAATTGGCGGCGATCTCCAACTGAGCCGCCAACTCCTCTTCCGGATTCACGGGAGGCAAAACCTCCTCGGCCACCGGTTCCACGGACCCCGCGGCGGTTTCGGTTCCCTCGAGGTTCTCTTCGAGCGGCGAAATCTCGGCTTCGTTCTCAGGCGCTTGGGTCGCGTCGGGCTCCCCCACGGTCTCCGTCTCGATCCCCGCCTCGGGCTCGACAACGGATTCGGCGGCGGGGACCGCCCCGGAATCCACGGCCGATTTATCGTCCGCGTCCAAATCCAGGATACTCTCGCCATCGCTCCGTTCGTCCGCCCCGGCCGCGGGGGGCTGCGCCACGGGCGCCTGGGACGCGGCGTTGGGGTGAGTCGCCACGTGGGCCTTGCCCGACAATTCCTCGATGAGGCTTTGCGCGGATTCCGCCTCGAGTTTCATTCCTTGCTGTTCGAACAGCGGGATCGCCCGAACCAGGACCGAGACGGCCTCGGATTTTTGTCCCTCGTCCTTCAACGCGATCCCCATCGCCCAGAGGGCGGACGGGGATTGGTAATCGATGGCTTCGGCTTTTTTCGCGACCTCCACGGCCTTCGCGTAATCCTTCTTGGCGTGGTACCACTCGGAGGCCTGGACTAAAAGCGCCACGGCCTCGTTTTTAAGGCCCTTCTTGGCGTTGAGGTCCGCGAGGGCTTCCATGACCTTGGGATTGTCTTTTTCCGCCTTTTGCGCCTTCCCCAGTTGTTCCGCGGCCTTATCCAACTGGTTCAACTCGAGGTGAACAAGACCCAAGTGGACCAAGGCCCCGACGTGGTTGACCTTGAAACGCAGGAGATTCTCAAACTCCCCCTTGGCCTCCGCGTATTGGCGCCGCCGAAACAAAGCCTGGCCCAAGACGTAATGGGCCTCGATGCTCTTGAATTCGATGGCCTTGGCGGCGTATTGCTGGGCCTTTTCGAGATCGCCTTGTTGCATGCAGATCTCGGCGACCGTGAGAAACTCCTTTTTGGCGTCTGATTCGGAACCTTGCTTGATGTAAATCTGGGCCAGATTGATGCGAGCCTCGACCTGGTTGGGATCGAGGTCGACGATTTTCTGGAAAGCCTCGAGGGCCTTTTTATAGAGGCGGTTCTTCAGGAAAGCCGCGCCGAGCACGGCGTATTGCTGGACGGCCTCCGCGGTCTTCCCGCTCGACACCAACAATTCCGCCAGTTTCCCGTAAGCCGGCAGATTTTCGGGATCCAGTTTGAGTACATCGCTAAAAGCCTCGATGGCGGTCTGGAAATCACCCTGTTCCATGGCCGTCTCGGCTCGGAGCGATTGCTTGAGGAGGTTCTGTTTGGCGCGGGCATCCGGCGGGAGCGTGGTGGGGTCCAACGCGGCGATTTTTTTGTGGACGACGACCGCCTTGTCCTGCTGTCCCCGGGAAGCCAGTTCGGTAGCCACCTTGATATACGCGGCGTAAGCTTCCTTGATGGAGCCTTTCTTGACGAAGACGTCTCCCAACATGTTGTGCGTGTTGACATCCTCGGGATCGATCGCCAACAGCTTTCGGTATTCCTCGATGGCCTTATCCCAACGGCCTTCCTGGAAATAAATATAGGCCATCTTGACGATGTTCTTTTTGTCGCCTGGAGCAGGAGCGTGGGCCATGGATTTCCTGGGGGACGAGATCAACCCCGCGTTTCGCGCGGCCTTTTGGAAGGCCGTTTGAAACGGTAAACCGTCGAATGAAACAACTTAAAATACTACTATAACACCCACATTTTTCGAGCGTCAACCGAACCCGGGAATAAGCTTCGCCCCGGGAACGGTTTTCAAGGGGTTGGGGCGTCAGGGGGCTCGGAGACCCGGCCTTTCGCATCCATGAACCGGCCGGAGGCCTTGAGCGGGGGGCGCTTCAGTCTCGTGTGTTTCCCCGCGCGGGCTTAAACCTCCGGTATCAACCTCAAGGGCCAAACGCTTTTGCCGGGTGAAATACCTCAAAAACGGGCGAGAAACGAAAACAAGCGCCTCATGATCTGGGTCTTGAACGGGCGCGGGACTTCCCACTCTTGGGAGCGCGCGCTCTTCGAGCCCCACTCCCGGTTGATTTCAACCGTTTCACCCCCGTGGTTTTTCCCCTCAGAATTTCATCCGACCACCTGGAAAGATCCACTCCAGAGGCGGCGTGAAGGGCGAAATCTCGCTCCTCGGCGGAGAGCGAGGCGCCACCGCGGGCCCGCAGATCTTCCGCCTTTTGTCGGGTCATGCCCGTGCAACAGGGCTGGAGAAGAATGGCCTCCACCCTCGCCATCGCCTTGAGCGTCTGACCACGCTTCTCCATGACACTGGCCAGCCCCAATAAACACTCGAGGACCATGGGGAGCAAGTTCTCGCTTTTCGCGATGGCCAGGGCTTCCCGGAACGCCTTTTCAGAGGCCTTCCATTGCCCTCGTTCCGCCGCCAATTCGCCCTCGAAATGCCTGGACCATCCGATCCCGTAAGGATGTTTCATGGCCCGAAACAAACGCAAGGATTTGGAAATGAGCGCGCGGGTCTCGGCCAGCCGTTTTTTCGCCCGTGACAATTCGGCCAACTGGAACAAGTGCCAGGCTTTGCGAGGCCCCTTGAGGTTGTTCGCGCTCTCGCGAAGGGCCTCCGCGCAATAATTTTCCGCCTCCTCCAAATGACCTTCCGTCAGGGCCAACCGCGCCAGCCTCATCAGCACTTGGTACGCGCCGTCATGGTCGCCGACCCTTCGGAAGATTTCGAGGCTGATTCCGTACTCCAGGCGGGCCTCCGAGTACATGCCGCGGTGCCACGCCGTGATCCCGATTTGCAATCGGATTTTGGCCTCTCCCGCGGGATTCGAAACCTCTTTCTCGATGGCGAGCGCTTCCCGGAACATGTGCCAAGCGCGCTCGGCCTCCCCACACCTCATGGCCAGAAGGCCGAGTTGCGTCATCACGCCA
>CAZSKE010000352.1:0-3257 GCA_964607325.1 uncultured bacterium
TGGTTGCAGGTGCCTTGGATCTTCACGGCTTTACCGTTGAGGAGGAATCCCCTGTCCGGGTGGAACCGGATGGAACGAACCCCGAACGTCGTCTCGACCCGATCCACAACCCGTTTTCCCGATTGAACGACAGTCACAAGCCGGTAAAGGTTCGGGTTCTCGCCATCCCAGAGTTTCGGGCGTTTGAGGGCGTTTTTTTGAACGAATGTTTTTTGGGCCCCCGAGCGCAACCTGACGCGGAGGGGAAGCTTCAAAACCCTCTTTCCGTTCGGGTCGAACACCTCGGATTGGATCTGGAAAGAAGTCGCCTGGGGGAACAGGTTTTCGACACGGGTTTCGATCGTCAAGGCGGCGGTCCGGCCTTTCGGCGCGGCCGAAACATGGACGCCAAACGGCGCCACGCTTAAAGGGTGGGTCTTGGTCAGGCGGACGTGGCGATAAAGGCCGCCTCCCTCGTACCACCAACCTTCGGCGCCCCGGGCGTCGACGCGAACGGACAATTGGTTGACTCCGCCGAATCGGACCGCGTGGGTGATATCGAACCCGAAGGGGGTGTAACCGCCACGGTGGCGTCCCAACCAACAACCGTTGAGCCAAACCCGCGCGTCACGAAAAACCCCATCGAAATCCAGGCGGAACCTGCGCCCTCGATCGCTTTCGGGGATGTCGAAGGACCGGCGGTACCACGCCACATCGCGGGGAAGAAAGCCGTGAGATACGTCAGCGTTCGGGTCGAACGCGCCTTTCACCACAAAATCGTGGGGAACCGAAACGGTGCTCCAGTCACGGTCGTCGAAAACAAGCGAAGCCGGGCCATCAGCGGCCTCGGCGGGCAACTCGCTTTCGCAGGAGCCGACCCAGCATCCCCAGGGATCCCCTTCCACGAGCAGTAGAAGGGTGTTGGGCCCACCCTTTCGCCAAGCCTCGCCAAGATCGACATCGAAGGGGTGGATCCAGCGCGCATGGGAGCACAACCGGCGTCCATTCAGGAAAACATCGGCGTTTTCGCGCACGCATGTGAAATGAATCGTCGGAGGGGAAGGCATGACGGGGAGGAAGGAGCGAAACCAGACAAAGCCCGTCTTATGATCGAGAAGATGGGGAGCGGGTTCCGTGCCGGTCCATTTGGCCTTGAGTCCGTAAACATCCACGTCAGGACCGGTCTCGCGCCAACCTTTGGTTTCGGAAGCGAGGGTTTCCAACGCGGACGTCGATTCATCCTCGGGCCGATGGAGACCCGCGGGTTTCCATTGCCACTTCGTGAGCGAACGGAAAGAGCGTTTGAACGGCAGGTCGCCATGGTGGAATTTCCAGCCGTCGACGAAACGAACGACGTCCCGGCCGCCCGGGGGGTTCTTGGGGAAACGCTTCGCGTTTGGCACTCCGGGTTTCCTACTTACCCCGCTCGAGTTTCAAGGTCTCGGGCACCAAGTCGGCCACCGAAGTCGGGCCCCAATACTGGATGGGTCCCGGGGAGAAATAGTGGTCTTCCCGCGCCCAATCCGGGCGTTGTTTAACGAGGGTTTGGAAGGGTTTGCCGTTCAGGTTTACCATGGCTTTCTGAATGACGGGCTTGTCCTTTCCGTGCCGTCGCTCGAGGTTCATCATCATCGTCAAGGGCACGCCGCCCGGGCGCCATTGGGAGGCGGGTTTCAAGAGATCCCGAACGCTCGACAAGTAGCCGGTCAGTTTCGCGGCGGCCAAGTGGGCCGCCGTGAACCCGAGGGCGTAGCAATAATCGGCGTCGAGGTTCGAGGGTGCCGCGCACCGGCCCTCGTACCCGAAGAAATGCCCCTGGGCGGAGAACTTGCCGTTGTATTTGCCCTCTTTTTTCCAGGCTTTCAACTTGAGTTCTACGGCTTCCATGAGCAGTTTCTCAGTCTCGATCTTGGATACCTGCACGTTGCCGTGGGGGTCCCGATCGGCCAGCAGTTGGTCTTGGATCGAGTGTGGGACCGAAAGAAAGGCCGCTAGGGTTTCCCCGTTCATGCGGGCTTTCACGTACTCGATCTTGGCGCCCGGGGATTCGAGGGCCTCGAATTCCGCGTTGTGGGCCAGCAGGTCGTTCAGGGAGCCGATCATTTTTTTCATTTCGGGGATGAATTCCAACAGGCCTTCGGGAATGACGGCCACGCCGTAATTCTTCTTGCTCTCGGCCCGATCGGCCACCACCCGCGCGATCTGCTCGACCACCTGGGAGAGGGTCCACTTATTGGCGGACACTTCCTCGGAAATAAGGGTGATGTTGGGATGGCATTTGAGCGCCACCTCCAGGGCGATGTGGGAGGCGGAGCGGCCCATAAGCTTGATGAAATGCCAATATTTTTTGGCCGACAGGCAGTCCCTCTCGACATTGCCGGTGAGCTCCGCGTACACCTTGGTGGCGGTGTCGAACCCGAAGGACACCTCGATTTGCTCGTTCTTCAGGTCCCCGTCGATGGTCTTGGGGCAACCCACGACCGTGATGGGCACGTGGCGGTGCTTGAAGTACTCGCCCAACACGGCCGCGTTGGTGTTCGAGTCATCGCCGCCCACCACCACGAGAGCCGACACGCCCGCGGCGGTGAGGGTTTTGATGACCGTTTCGAATTGTTCCTCGGTCTCGAGCTTGGTTCGTCCGCTTCCAATGATGTCGAATCCGCCGGTGTTGCGGTATGGGGCCAGGAATTTGTCGGTGATCTCGACGGACTTGTTATCCAAAAGACCCGACGGTCCGCCCCGGTATCCGGTCAACCGGTTCTTCTTGTTCAATTTCCTGAGTCCGTCGAAAAGTCCCGCCACCACGTTGTGGCCGCCGGGAGCCTGGCCACCGGAAAGAACCAACGCCACGTGGATGGGCTTGGGGCATTTGACGCCCCCGCGGCCGGACGTGAACAACACCTCGCTCTGGCCATAGGTGTTGGGGAATAATTGCTTGATTTCATTCTGATCCGAGATGGATTGGGTGGGCTTGCCTTTTTTCACCACCACCGAGGCGGCGGCAAGCACCTTGGGAAGCTTGGGTTTATACGCCATGCGGGCGTTCGTGAGAGCGGATGCGAGGGGATTCATGAAAACCTCCGGAAGGGTCGAGGTGCGAAACGGGGCGTATTATAAACGGTGGAGAGCGCGAAAGGCGCATGATTTAGAAAGCGCTAAATCGGTTGAAATCGCCCTGGTTTCGGCGGGGCGGCCGGATTTCCACGGCGGGGTTCAGTATAAACATCTCTGAAAGCGCGCCGATCTGCAAGGGCTCGCCCGGGTTTTAGCCGGTGCCG
>CAZSKE010000353.1:0-3255 GCA_964607325.1 uncultured bacterium
ATTATCGATTTTCCATTGTCCATTGCTCCAGCATTTCTCGTATCGAGAAATGCTACCCCTGCATCCCAGTTACAAAAAAGGCGGTACATCCCACTTACCTGTAGCGGCTTACACGGTCGTAAGCTCGCGATAACGTATGCCGACAATGCTTGCCTGGCTTTCACCTGCGGTTTTTACCCGCAACTTATGGCGAAGACTCCTTTTTTGTTCCCGGGGGATCTTCCCGCTCGGCGGACCGCGCTCCCCGCTCCAACTTGAAATCGAGCGATGCCGAATTCACGCAATAGCGTTTGCCACCAGGCGCCGGACCGTCGTCGAAAACATGGCCCAAATGCCCCCCGCACCTGGAGCAAAGAACCTCCTGTCGCGCGACTCCCAGGCTGTGGTCCTCGCGCAGGGAGATCGCGTTTTCGGCGGCGGCTACGGTAAAACTGGGCCAACCGCTCCCGGAATCGTATTTATCCCCGGAGAGAAAAAGGGCTTGTCCGCACCCGGCGCAAACATAGACGCCGGACTCCTCGTTTTTCAGGTACTTGCCCGTGAAAGGCTGTTCGGTGTCGCGTTTGCGCAACACCTTGTACTGTTCCGGATCCAGGTGGGTCCTCCACCAGGTGTCGCCCCGCTCCTTCCAATCGCTTGCCTCGCCCATGACGACGCCTCCAGACGGTTCCCGGGAGGAGGAGGATGGGTTCCCGCAAGCGGCGAAAGACCACAACGCCGCCAGGGTCAAGGCCCATGCCGATCCTCGCCTCGCGTTCCTCAGTCTAGCAGGATGTTGAAAAAGTCCCCACCCGGGAGCTTTTTCATATCTTACTCGCGAATCATCCTGCCGGAAATAAGGCCTTCGTGGCAATTCGCTCGAGCCTCCCATCCCACAAACCTCTTTTATCGCCTGTAAACGCCTTGATAGCGGCGTTTGGGTCCCTCGTCGCTGGGCTCCACAAAGTCCTCCAGGGACACTTGTTTGAGCCCCTCTCGACGCAAGGCGTCCAGTTCCCCGTGGGTCAGGGGCCAAGGAGGGCCGTACACCTCCTCGTCGGGTTCGCGTTTCCGCGTGATCAACCAAAGGGCCCCGTAAGGGGCCAAGAAGGACGCCAGGGGAGCCGCGGCCTTCGACCGCAAGGGAGGCTTGAAGCATTGGAGCGTGTAAGCCTCCACCACCAAGTCGAAAGCGTCCCGGTAACGCTCCGGCGCTTTGAAAAGGTCCGCCACCTCGTAATGGACCTTCGAACGCGGGAAACGCCGGTGGCACCAGGCGATGGCGGTCGGGGAAATGTCAAAGGCCGTCACGTCGAATCCTTGCTTGGCGAGAAACTCGGCGTCATCCCCCAGGCCACAGCCGACCACCAAAGCGCATTTGCCCTCCCCATCCCAGCCGCTTTCACGCGACCAGCGAACGAGGTGCGGGTTGGGCCTCAGGTACGCCCAGGGAATGGCGAGTTCGTCCCCATTCGCCTCGCGATAGACCTGTTCGCACCATCCGAACGGGTCGTCGCGCTTGAGGTGTTCCTCAGCGTGATACTGGACCAACAGCCTGAGCGAGGTCATGACGTTCTCCTTGAACGGAACCCATTTTCCGTTAATGGTTATCCGCGGGGGGTCGCGTGCTTCCCGCGACCGTCCACGAACAACCTCCTGATCATTCCATGGGAAAACTAAACCATACTATTTAGTAAAGTATCAAGGCCCGGGAAAAATATTTCGACGCGCCAAATTCCCCAGGTCGCAAGATCGCTAATATGTTTGCCAGTAATGCTTTCCGGCTTTCACCGGAGGCTTATACCCACAACGGATGGAGAAAACCCATAAAAAAAGGGGCGCGGTTTCCCGCGCCCCTTTCGCCTAGCGTTTCCCGCTATTTCGTTTCCACCTCGCGCGGAACCTTCATCGGACGGTGAGGAAAAACTCCACCGAGAACGGCAACGGCCCGGTCCAGCGCCAGACTAGGCGCGACACGGGGATTTCCACCCCAAACTCCGGGTGGTACTCGGCGTCCTCCACCGAAAGCTGGACGTCGGACCGGCCGCTCACGCGCATCTCGAAGGTCCGGTCTCCCCAAGCGATCCGCCACAGTGGTCCGTCAACCGCGGCTTCCCATCCAGGCGCCAAGAGCCAGCCGCCGGAAAGCGAATGGGTCCCTTTTCCCGCCACGGTGTCCTTGACGCGCAACGAATCCCCCGCCACTTCCACCGTGCGGCCATGCCTCGGCTTCCCGGGAAGGAAATCATACCCGTCGTGCTCCGCCGAGACGCGAAAACCGCCCGGCAGGTCGCGCGCTTCCAGGTGGCGGGAATAAGCCCTCCTCCCAGCCCGGAAAATCCCCCACAACTCGCTGGAATCCCTCCCATCCACGGTCACGGTGTTATGCGCCGCGGTGGAACGGTCGTAGCGACGCCTCTCGTCGTCGTCGTAGGCGCAAACGCCCGGGTCGACGAAAAGCCTCTCCCCCTCCCAAGAGACTTCCAGGGTCAGGTGGTCGGCGTGGCCGTGTCCCGGTTGTTCGTCCGGGCCCAAAGGGCCCGCGTCGAAAAACGCGCTGAAACTCTCGCCGTGCCAGACCGTCAAACCCGAATCCGTGAAAACCTTGAGGCCCCGGCGGGGTGAGAGAACGGCTTTTTGGCCAAGGGCCTCCGCCACCCTCGATAACACTTCCTGGGGTTCCGGGCCGCCATGCAGGGTCGCGTCGTTCAACAACGGGATCATCCCGTCGGGATGCCGCGCCCAGGAAGCGTATTCCGCCATCCTCGCCAGCGCGTCGCGGACGGCCTCCTGCGCGGGCCCATCGGGCAACAAGCCGTGCGCTTGGCAAAGATCCTCCATCACGATCAGGTGGTACATGGGGCTGAGCTCGAAATGCCCCCCGTCCACCGGCACCTGTTCTTGGGCCTGTTCCTTCAGAATCTCGGCGGCTTGGGCTTCCCACTGGCCGGGCGCCGTGCCCGCCCCCGAAAAGAACCGCGAGGCCACCAGCAACCCTAAAGCGTTCCGAACGACATGGTTCGCCCTCAAATCCCATTCCACGTTCTTGGAAAGATAGTCCGCCTGCCGCCAGAGAGACCCGAGGAACTCCCTCTCGAAATCGGGCCGATCCTTCCAGAAACCCGCGCCCAGCTTCGCGTGGCACCGGCACCACCCATGGATTCGCGTGGCGATGGCGTAGGGGTTCCAGGCGAGCTCAAGCGCGTCCCCCACGGGTTGCCCGCACTTGGCGAGCCAATCCTTCATCAGTTCCTCGAAAAGTCCCGGCGCCTTTTG
>CAZSKE010000354.1:0-3254 GCA_964607325.1 uncultured bacterium
CGCACCTGCTTTGGGAGCAGGGGGCCGGAGGTTCAAATCCTCTCACCCCGACCAGGGTGCCAAGACTAGAATAAGGATGCCGCCCGGATTTTGTTGTAAAGTAGTCGTCTGATTTTTGGGCGTTCGTGTCGGGCCAAGTCGGGGCGTGGCGCAGCCTGGTAGCGCAATTGCATGGGGTGCAAGAGGTCGCAGGTTCAAATCCTGCCGCCCCGACCATTTTTCCGGCCCGAAGAATATTAACAACGCGTCTTTTAGGGCGTTCTGGCGGCTTGATTCAAAACCCACCTTATGACACCATCTTGCCCCCTTGAGCGTCTAATTCGACGCCTACAGGGCAGATTCCACTAGCGACGGTTCCACTCCCCATGTCCAACCAGCGATCCGCCCTTTTCCACGCCCTCCCCGTCCTGGTAGCGCTCGCCTGCGGATGCGCCGGCACCCAGGTGAAGGTGTCCGACGGCATCGTGGAAACGCCCCTCCTGGAGGCGACCGGGGTCACTTCGGAAGCCGTGACGATCGCCCGTGAGAAAACGGCCCTCGGCCTTTGGGATGTCTACGCCCTGGCCGTCGAGCGCACCGAGCGTTTGGCCTTCAAGTACGAGAATATCGAGCAAGCGCGTTCCCATCGACAACAGGCTATCGGCAGTTTCCTTCCGCAGGTTTCCCTGAAATACTCCAAATCCTTCCTGGACCTGGAAAACGGCGTCGGAGATTCCTCCTCCTTTTATCTTCACGGCCGCCAGGCGCTCCTCACCGGGTTGAACGAGGTGGCGGCGCTCAAGGGAGCCGGCGCGGAAAAACGCATGCGGATCAGCGAACTCCGGCACGACTCGGGTCGGTTGCTCCTCGACGTGGCGAGGGCCTTCTATACGGCGGTTCAGGCCGAGGAGGCTCTACGCTCCGAACAATCCATCCTGGAATTGAACGGGAAAATGCTGAAACAGCAGAGGGTCTTCCGCGCGCAAGGACGCATCCGGGTCAGCGATCTTCTGGGCACCGAGGCGCAGTTGGCCAGGACCGAGGCGGAAATCGCGACCTTGGAGGATCTTCTCCAACAGGCGCGGGAAACGCTGGCGGAATTGGCCGGTGTGGATCCGGATCGGTCCCTTTCCGCCGACGATCCGGAGGGATTCCCCGAATTCAATATCGCCGTTGATGAAGCCGTGAAGAAGGCGACGACGCGTTGGGACGTGCGGGCGGCTTATGAGGCGCTTCAACTGGCCAAGGCGCAGGAACTCGCGGCGACCGGTGCTCGACTTCCTTCGTTGGCCCTCGAAGGCAATTATTACCTCGACCGGGAAGGGACGAGCTCCGCGGGAAAATGGGACGCGCTTGTGATGGCCGAATTGCCCCTCTTCAACCTGGCGGGTCTTGAGGGCAAATCCCGCGAATCGAGGTCCAAGAAGCGTCAGGCGCGTCTGGCGCTTTCGCAGAACCTTCGTTCGGCGCGTCAGGAGATCCGCACGGCCTTCGTGGCGTACCAGAACGCGCTCAAGCGCGACGCGGCCTACCAGAAGGCGCTGGACGCGGCCGAGAAAAGCCATAAGGCGTTGGCGTCCGATTACCAGCTTCGCTTGATGGACCAGGTGGAATACCTGCGATCCGTGAGCGATCTCGAACAGGCCCGGTTGAATCGCGCGAAGTCCCGGACGCAATGGCGCCTCCAGCGCGTATGGCTGGGCGTGGCCGTGAACGAGTTCCCGGTGATCAAGCCTTCCGACGATGGGAAAGCCGCAACCCAAGAGGGCACCGCGCCATGACCTTGTCCGATGTCTCCATCCACAATCCGGTCTTCGCCTGGATGCTCATGGTCGCCCTCATGCTGTTCGGCGCCATCAGCTTCCTCGGCCTCGGCATTTCCCAGATGCCCGACGTGGATTTCCCCATTGTGAGCATCAGCGTGAGCCTTCCGGGCGCCTCCCCGGAGATCATGGAAACCGACGTGGCCGACCAGTTGGAGGACGCCGTCATTGGGGTCCAGGGGGTCAAGGAAATCCGCACCTCCTGCCGGCAGGGGAGCGCCAACCTGACCGTGGAACTCGAACTCAACCGCGACGTGGACGTGGCCCTCCAGGAGATCCAGAGCAAGGTGCTCCAGGCCCAAAGGTCCCTCCCCAAGGACATCGAATCCCCCATCATCAGCAAGCGCAATCCCGAGGACCAGCCCATCGTCTGGCTGTCGGTCATTTCCGAGGCTCCCCGTCAGCAGGTGATGTCCTATGTGAGGGACCAGTTGAAGGACCAGTTTCAAACCGTTCCGGGCGTGGGGGAGATCTTCCTGGGGGGCTACGTGGATCGCAACCTCCGGGTCTGGTTGGACGCGCGCAAGCTGTCCGCCCAACAGCTGACGGTGGACGACATCCTGAACACCGTGGGAAGGGAGCACATCGAGGTGCCGGCGGGTCGTATCGAAAACGACCTCCGGGAAATGAACATCCGTTTCATGGGGGAGGCCCCGGCCGTTTCGTCCTTCGCGAACCTGCCGATCTCCTCCCGCGGAGGGGCCCCCGTGTACCGGACGATCCGCCTGAAGGACGTCACCGAACTGGAGGATTCCCTCGACGACGTCCGCAACCTTTCGCGCTACAACGGCATGCAATCGGTGGGCCTCGGCATCCGCAAACAGAGGGGTTCCAACGCGGTCCAGGTCGCCCGCGACGTCCGGAAAAAAGTGAAGGACCTGTCCGGGAAGCTTCCCAAGGGCTACCAGCTCATCATCGCCAATGACAGCACCAAGTACGTCGAGGATTCCATCCATGAGTTGGAAACCACCTTGATCCTCGCCGCCGTCCTCACCTCCCTGGTTTGCTTCGTCTTCCTGGGGACCTGGAGTTCGACCCTGAACATCCTCCTGGCCATCCCCACCTCCATCCTGGGCACGTTCATGGCGGTGAGGTTTTTCGGGTTCACACTCAACACCTTCACGCTGTTGGCCCTATCCCTGTCGATCGGCGTAGTGGTGGACGACGCCATCATGGTCCTGGAGAACATCGTCCGGCACCGGGAAATGGGGGAGGGAAGGGTCGAGGGCGCCGTCAAGGGGGCCCGGCAGATCACGTTCGCGGCCACGGCCACCACGCTGTCCATCGTCGCCATCTTCCTGCCTGTGGTCTTCATGACGGGGATCATCGGCAAGTACTTCTTCCAGTTCGGGGTCGTCCTTTCCGTGGCCGTCGTCCTGTCCCTCCTGGAGGCCATCACCCTCACCCCCATGCGTTGTTCGCAATTCCTTCAGACGGGGGATTCCAACCGGT
>CAZSKE010000355.1:0-3251 GCA_964607325.1 uncultured bacterium
GATGTAATACATAAAGCTAGAGACTTTAAGGGTATTGGGGATTACTTTCTGAGCATTTATTAAATCACTTTGAAGAATTCCCTCATCAATAGCGTTTAGAGTTTTTTCTAGCTCTGTAAGTTGTTCTTCCTTCGCAATTATTGCCTTATGTTCTGCTTGAAAAGAGATTGCCTTTTGAATCATAGGAACAAAGACAAAGACACCTAATATGACTAAGACAATTACAACCAAGATTGGAATTACGATATCTGTTAATTTCAGCCTCGTTTTCTTTATTCTCTCACTTATTGCATCTACTTCTTTTTTTGTTTTGGTTGCACTAATTGCATTTGTAACTATTGGCATTATTTAATTTGCTGAACTTAAGAAATCTTCTAATACAAGTTTTCCCTTGAATGTAAATCTAACAAAACTTCCGCTATTTCCAACCGTCTGAAGTGCAACGGTTTCCATCTTAGGATCATTACTTAGTAGATACCAAAACTTTGAGATATTCTCCATATCCGAAGCTTTTCCTTCTATGGTAAAGAGGAGATCTTGTCCTAATGAAAAACTGCTTACTTCCGAAGTACCACTTCTTGAAGCGATAGCATTGATATAGTCTACGACACTCTTTGGGGAATAGGTCTCTCCTAATACTTTATTATACAGCTGTATCCTTTCGGTAATCTGGTTACTTGAAATCATCTTTTGTGTCATCTTTGTAACTTTGTTTTCGTATGTCTCTAATTTTTCCTTTTCATTATTTAGCGCCATTCTAGAAACAATATTGAAACCTACTATTAAGATAGATACTATTACTAGGATTAGGAGGCTGGTAATGGAGCCTACATTTAGCTTCTTCTTCTTCTCTGCAACAACTACTTCCTCCTTAGAAAGGGTAGGGATCAAGTTAATACTCTCCTCTGCCATGATATTTTCAATACCAGGTTTTGGTGTAACGGCTTTAGGTTTTAAAACTGGTTGCTCAACTTTTACCACAGGTTTCTGAGCTGGTACTTCTTTTTCTATTTTTTTACCTACAACAGGTTGCTGATTATTCATCTTTTAGAGCCAATCCAATAGCTACTGAGTATGAAGGGCCGCTCTTGGCTATTATATCTTTAAATTTATTATCTATTTTTATTGAGTTCCATGGTGTAGCAATTGTTACATTGACACCCAAACTCTTAGCAACGTGTTCAGTTAATCCGGGTAAGAGTGCTCCATCCCCGTTCAAGACGTAATCCATTGGAGCTGCTACTAAAGTTTTATTTTTGTAGAACTCAATCCCTCTTCTTATTTCTACAAGGATAGATTCAATTATGGGGGAGAGTACATTGTATATCTTTCCTTCCAAGACATTTTCAACGACACCATAGTTCCTTTTGAATTCTTCAGCTCTCGAATATTCAAAGTTGAATTTATTAACAATGGACTGGGTTAATGAGTCAGAACCAATTGCTATGCTTTGAGAGAATACTAAATAGCCTTCTGAAAGAATGCTCATATCAGTACTATTTGCACCAAAATCAAGCATGACTAGATCTTTTTTCTTTGTAGCACGATACATTGCTCTTCCCATCGCTACAGATTCTGTTTCAATGGAAGCCAGTTCTAATCCTGCATTCATAGCTACATTGATATAGATATCAATAATTTTCCTTGGTGCAGCAACTAGAAGAACACGAGGCGCATTCTTTGCCTGATTGAATCCAATGGTAATATAGCTTAATTGAACTTCATCAAGAGGCATAGGAATATATTGTTTGGCCTCAAAATATACCGCATCTTTTAATTCCTCAAGCTTTACACCAGGAAATTCTAGGAACCTTGTAAATACAGAAAACTCCGGAAGAGCCATCACAACAGATTTATTTCTTATCTTTGATGAATCATAGAGCTTTTTCAATACATCTGCTAACTTCGTCTGATCTGCTTTATCTTCACTATTTATTACTCCCTTAGGTGTGATTTGAGAGCCAAGGTTAACAAGCTCTGGCATTTCAGAGGAGATAGCTCTTAACTCAACAGCTTTCACTGAATGAGTACCAAAGTCTATACCTACATGATCGGGCAACTTAGCCATATTGAGCAGTTTCTTCTAAGTTTAACTTTTAATATTTATATATAATAGCAAAAAAAGAGTAGGGCAACAAAAATTATTCTCCAAGGTATTTGTTCAATTCTTTTATGAGCCCTTCATAGTCTATATCCGTCTTTACAAGGTAAGATGATGCTCCTAAATCAAATGCTTCTTTTATTACGGCATCACTAGTCATATTCGTTAAAACTACCACAGGAACATTACCATATTTCTCGGGATTGGTTTTTACAGCTCTTAAGACTTCTAAGCCATCAACCCCAGGCATCATCAAATCAAGCAAGACAAGCTCCACAGTGCCTACCTGCTGTGCCATAATGTCTAAGCCATGATATCCATCGTTTGCGGTTAAACATATATAGCCCGCTGTTTCCACAAGCTCCTTGTATGAATCAAGAAGTTGTTTGTCATCTTCCACTATTAAGATTGTTTTTCCCATATTAAAAATATATAAAATTAATAATTTACATTTGTAACGGACATATACTTGTTATACAGTATAATCAAATATCACGGTATATGTTAAGTACCCGTCACCTGCTCTTGTATTTTCCTTTCCTACCATACAATACCCTCCGTCGAGACTACTGCTTGTCTGTGCACTATTTTTTTTACAGGAGCTCCTTGGGCCAAATACCACTGGGTAGGTTCTGCTTCAATATCAAATCTTATCAAGTAATTCAGGTCATCCAGGACTGTGTATGCTATATCAAAACCAAGGATATTAACTACTTGAGAGTTAAGTGCTATGACATATTTGCTTGTATCTTCGGCAAAACATGTTTCTTGCTGATCAAGTAAGTTTTGAGCAGATGTTTTTAATATATATCCCATACCGTCATCATTCGTAGATGGGAAATATGCTATACATACCCAGCTTTCATAGCCATATGGACGAAAATGGATTTCATTTCCTGCAACATTCTCTCCCAATGGAATATCATATGCCTGTAAGACTGCTGGGCTAGATGGAGAGTTATCGTTATTTACAACAACATTTTCATCAGGATCATATTTTCTTACTGCACTAGAGTCAAAAACATACACGTTGGATGGGTTAGAATTACGAACAGTCCTTCTTACAAGTTCTAAAACGAACTCGCTCTCAGATCTCACCCTGGTTTTATTACTTGATACGGTAGATATTTTAATTAGCGTTGTGAGAGTG
>CAZSKE010000356.1:0-3237 GCA_964607325.1 uncultured bacterium
CAGGACGGGCATGGCTTCGGTCGATCCGGCGCCCGGCGTGAGGCGGATATCCGAAAGCTGGAGCTCATAGGGCAGTCCGTCGCCCCAGGACTTGGTCTGTTCCTCGTTCTTGTCCCAATCCGCGAGCAGACGCTTGAAACGAGGTTCCTGGTCCATGGCCGGGCGGGGCACCCAGCACTCCCCGGAAGTCCCGCCCCAGGCGCTGACGATCATCCCAACCGGTGTTTTCAAGGACTGGTGGATTTCCCTGCCGAAGTGGTAGGCCACCGCCGAGAAATCCTTGACCGTGTCCGACGCGCAAACCTTCCAGGAGCCCTGGACGTCGAACGCGGGCGAGGCGGTGGACGCGTGCTCGATCGTGAACAGGCGAAGCCTCGGGAAATCGGCCTGGGCCACCCGCTCGGAGGCGTCGTGGGTTTGACTCACCTTCATTTCCATGTTGGATTGGCCCGAGCCCAGCCAGACGTCGCCGACCAGGACGTCCCGGATAGTCACAGCCCCGTCCCCGGAGAGCACCAAGGCATAGGGCCCTCCCGCCGGGACGGAGTCCAAAACGGCTTTCCATCGGCCCTGGGCGTCGGTCACGGCCGTGGCCTGGAACTTGCCCAACGTCACCTGGATCGTCGAGCCCGCCGCGGCCTTTCCCCAAACGCGGGGGCTCCCCCGCTGGAGGACCATGTGATCGCCGAGGATGGAGGGTAGTTGGATCTCCGCCCGCGGGGACGCCACACAGGCAAGGAAAATGAAGAGAAATGGAAGCGATCGCTTGTTCATGGGAACTCCGCCGGGGGGATCGTTTGACCGTCTCGCGACATTATTAGCCCGAAGCCGCCAGGCTTGAAGGGAATTTTCAGGGGACCCGCGATGAGGGAAAACCCCGCGCCATCGAAAACCCCGCCAATAAAATGGTCTTGGTTTATAAAATACGCGATCTGACACTCAAAAGCGCTCATCCATATCGAGAAAAAAACCGCGGGTCGGTTCGGGGAAAAGCCTACGGGGTTTGGGGAATCTGGAACCTCAGGGTTTGAGAAGACCCTGAAACACCGTTCACATCCACCGCGCGCACCGCGACGTCGTAATCCACCCCGGCCTTGAGATGGTTCACCAAAACGGACGTGCCTTTGATCTCCAGTTCCCGCGCGGCCAACCCCTCGCGCGACACCGTGAACATGTAAGCTCGCACGTTCCCCGCCGGGGCGGTCCAACGAATCGTCACGTCCTGGCCGGCGATCTCGGCGTGAAGCCCTTCCGGCTTGCCCAACTTGGTCGTCTTGACCGCGGGCGTCTTACGCCTCGCGTCGTTAAAGCGATACAGGCCCGAGACCCGATGGGTCGAGCCCAAATCCGCGTACGGTTGGAAGGCGTAGTCCAGTTGGAAGTTTTTCACCCGAGCCCCCATGCCCGCCGCCACGCCTTGGGAACCCCCGTTACCCACGTAACCCACCCGGGCCGCGAACTCGTTCCGGTACCAATACTCGGCCCCCGTTCCGTACAACGGACGGCGGCTCAGCATGTTCATGGATCCCTCTCCGGCCCAGTCGAGACGGTGCTTGGCCAAGTGGGCCAGATTCACCGACACCCCCACCTTCGCCACGGCCGGCAACGATTCCAGCTCCACCATCGACAGCGCGGGTCCCAGGTTCTGCCCCGCCAACGCCACGGACACCCGAGGGGCGACTTTCAGGATGACGCCCAGATCCACGGCGGCGCCCATCCCGCTCACATCGTTCGCCTTGCGGCGGAGAATCTTGGTTTCCAACCCGCCCTGGAGCCACGGGGTCCATTGCCGGCCCCAGGCCATCAGGATGGCCATGTCCGAGACGGAAACCGAGGCCTTCAAGGGATCCGCCGTGCTGTTGAACGGCGCGATGCCCATCCCCTGGTAACCCAGGGCGAGGACGCCGAAAGAGCGCACCGGAAGGGCCGCCCCGACGAAGTCGTAATGGATGTCCGAGAAGGATTGGTACCGGGCGTATCCCACCTCCGGCGCGTCCAGGGAAGCCAGACCCGCGGGGTTGGAATTCAAGGCGTTGAGGTCGTCGGCGAGGGCCGAAAAAGCCCCGCCAAGACCCACCGGTCGGGCCCCTGTCGTCACGAGCAGAAAATCAGAGCCCGAAGTCAAGGAAGCCCCCGAGGCCGGGTGACCCAGAACCAGGCCGAGGCACAGGAAAACCGCGATTGAAAAGCCGCCAGAACGTTTCATGTGGGCGCTCATCGTTTCACCGCCAGGACATTCAAGTTTTCGGTTTCGCCGCCCTGCGCGACCACCACCACGTACAATCCCGTCGCCACGGGGCTTCCCGCGTCGTCCAACCCGTTCCAGGTGATTTCATTGGAACCAGGCGGCAGTATCCCGCTCCACAAGCGCCGCACCACCTGACCCGGGAGGTTATGAACGTTGATGGTCGTCGCCACGCCGGCTTTCCTCACGCGGATGAGAAGAGGCGGGCCGGAAGCGGAGTTGAACTCGTTCTCCGACAACCGGGCCAGGCGCTCGCCCGCGGCGAAAGCGGTGGGAGTCCGGGTCGGCGTAAAGGTGGCGGTGTACCAGGTGCCGGTCGGCGTGAAGGTCAAGGTGGCGGTGTGGGTGGGCGTGAAGGTGCGGGTGAAGGTTCGCGTGAACGTGCGGGTCAAGGTGGGCGTGAAGGTCTGGGTGAAGGTTCGCGTGGCGGTCGCGGTGAAGGTGTGGGTACTGGTCCGCGTAATCGTGCGGCTGAAAGTGGCCGTGGACGTGTTCGTGGCCGTGAAAGTGCGGGTGGCCGTGGGGGTGGACGTGAAGGTCCGGGTCGGAGTGGCCGTGGAAGTACTCGAAATCAAACTCGGTACCATGATTCAGGCAATGCCGGCAATGGCAGGTAAACAGATGGTCGAACCCTTGCTTGTACCTTAGCTCCAGGTAGCCCAGTCCCAATTCCAGGTAAAATTCCAGTGGAGGCGGGGTATTGCCTGCCAGCTTGCTGCCGGGTTCTATGCACCAGAATCCTCCCTGTCGTGGCAGGACGCCGTTACCCATCAGGAAATCATGCCCTGCCAGGGTGTGCTTGACGGCGTCCTCGTATTTCCTGAATCCGAAAGGCTGCGCCATCTCTACACCGGCTACGAAACTGGGGTTAACATTACCCGGTCCCCAGAATTTCACCGCGCTAATAGTGCGTCTTACCCAGGTATCAAATCCAAACGCCGCATGTTTTCCGGGACAGACAATACTGAAGAGTTCTTTTCCCCAGACCTCTA
>CAZSKE010000357.1:0-3000 GCA_964607325.1 uncultured bacterium
GGTCCTGGGATTCTGGCCTCCCGTGTTCCTGGCCATCGCGCTCAACGAGCTGAAACGGGGAAAGGCGCTGTTACGGGTCCTTTTCTTGGTACCTTTTGTCGTCCCCGCGGTCCCGGCGGCCAACCTTTGGAAATGGATGTATGACGACGGTTTCGGCGTGTTCAACGCGCTCCTTTCCTACCTTCCGGGATCCCCGACGCTCGGATGGTTGACCGACCCGCGGTGGGCGCTCATCTCCATTTCCATCATGTTCGTCTGGAAGAACACCGGCTGGTTCATGATCCTGTACTACGCGTCGTTGCAAAACCTTCCCGAGCATTTATACGAGGCCGCCGAATTGGATGGGGCGGGGCTTTGGAAGAAACTACGCCATGTCACGCTTCCTCACCTGGTCCCTGTCATGGGCATGCTTTTCATTCTTCAAGTTTTGAACGCTTTCCAGATATTCACGGAGGTCTATGTCATGACAGGGGGCGGTCCCATGCGGACCACCGAGGTGTTGGGCACCTACATCTACAAAACCGCCTTCGGCGAGATGGATATGGGATACGCCGCGGCGATGGGAATGCTGATGTTCGCCGCCCTGTTCGCGTTCTCGACGGCGCGCGTGGCCCAATTGCGGAAAACGGAGGTTTGAGCATGCCTGGAAACCGGTTCAAAAGCTCCGCGGGACGCGGGCTTCTTTCCGCCAAGGATCGGCGGGACCCCCGGATCCGCGCGGTTCTTTTCCTGGGGACGTTGGCGTTGTTCGGCGCGGCGGTGTTGACATTGGCGCCCCTGATTTGGATGGCGCTGGGTTCTTTTCGCTCCGCGGGAGAGATGTACGCGATCCCGCAAAGCTTCTGGCCGCGTGGCTTCTCCCTGGACAACTACCGGGAAGCTCTCCGGTTGATGCCATTCGGGCTTTACGCGTTGAACAGCATGGTGCTTTGCCTGGGCGCCGTTCTGGGACAAGTGTTGACCGCCGCGATGGCCGGCTACGCCTTATCGAAGACCCATTTGCGGGCGCCTCGCGCTTATCTGCTGTTGTTTTTGACCAGTCTCATGGTTCCCATCGAATTATTGGTCCTGCCTCTCTACTTGGAAATGAGGAACTTTCCCTTGGGCCTTGGTTATCCGGGGGTGAACCTGTTGGATTCTTACTGGGGCCTCATCCTGCCTACGCTTTTCAGCGCTTTCGCCGTGTTCGTGGCCAAGGATGCCATGGATTCCTTGCCAGGCGAGATCTTGGACGCCGCGCGAATCGACGGATGCGGCGAGTGGAAGGTCTTCTGGCGCTTCGCCCTTCCCATGGCCAAACCCGCGTTGTCCATTCTTGCCGTTTTCGCGTTCGTGACGAACTGGAACAGCTTTTTTTGGCCCCTCATCGTGGTGAACAACCCGGATTTCTATCCCTTGATGCTCGGCGTGCAGAAAATGATCGATGGCGGGGAACCGTTTCACGTTGTTTTGGCGGCGCTCACGCTTTGCACGATTCCCTCGATTCTCATCCTGCTGGTTTTCCAGCGCGCCCTGGTTCGCGGCATCGCTTACACGGGAATGTACGGATGACGCCAGGGAAACGCCGGCTTCCCGCCGTTAGGGCGAGCGGGGAACACGCCGCGCCGAGCCGGGAAACCCTTCGCGACGCGCGTGATTGGGTTCGGGCTCGACTTTCGCGAGAACGATACCGACATACCGAGGGGGTGGTTCGTTGCGCGCGCGTTTTAGCGCGTCGCAACGGCTTGAACCCCCTGAAAGCCGAGTTGGCGGCTTGGTTGCATGACTCCTGCAAGGAAGCGAGCCGCGGGGAAATCTCGCGCCTCCTGAGAGGAACACCCTTTCGATTGGACGCTTGGGAGCGTAAAATCCCGGCTCTGTGGCACGCCGCCGTGGCGGCGGCGCTGGCCTGGAAGGTTTGGGGTGTTCGCGACCGCGCGGTACTTGAAGCCATCCGTCGTCACTCCGTGGGGTGCGCGCGCATGGGTCTTTTGGCGCAGGTTTTGTTCGCGGCGGATTATCTTGAGCCGGGCAGGTCGTTTCACGGGGCCGCCGTGGCACGGCGACGCGCGAGTCGCGGCTTGCGCGAGGCGATTTTGGTCAAGTGCGAGCAAATCCTCGCTTATTCCACCGAGAACGGATTAACCGTTCACCCGGGACTGTTGGAAACATGGAACAGCTTTCTTCCCCGAAACCACCGCTCCTGAGGCCGCCCGCTTGGCGTTTGCCGGTCGGCGTGGGTGTCCTGGCGGTTCTGGCTTTCCTATCGGTCAGAGCGCTCGACCGCTTTCCCGTTCCCGTCGTGGTCTTCCGCTCGGACGGGGATGTTTTTAAAGTCTCTTTTTTCTTGAACTCACGCGAACCCGTCGTTGAGTCCGCGGGATTGACCCCCGCGCAACGACGGGAGGCGGTCCGCGCCACGCTTTCCCGGGACGGATTGGCGCTCGGGTCCCTTTCCAGGGTCTTGGGCGGGAACGGTCGTTACGCGGCCGCCCCGGGGGATCGAAGCTCGGGCGAATGGCCATGGTATTTCGGCTGGAGTTGGAACGGGTTGAAAAAATCCCGCGGTAACGGGGGATGGTTCGATTCTTTTTCTTTCCCGGAACGAGTCAGTCTTCTGCTGTTGACGCGATCACCTCCCGGAGCCCCTTGGGCGCGCCCGGAAATCGTCACGCTTCCGTCGGACCCTTCGACATCGGCCGCTTTGGACCCGGTGCGCGATTTTCCGCCACCCGTCGTGCGCGGGACCCCGGAAACGGCGCTTCGGGTTGAAATCCTGAATGGATGTGGTATGACTAATGCCGCCGACGCCGTGGCCCGCGCCGCGCGTGACGCGGGCATGGAGGTGGTGTTTGTCGGCAACGCCTCGCGCTGGGATTATCCCGAAACCACCGTGGAGACCTCCGTGGGTATGCCGGTGGCGCTTGAGGAAATCGTCAGTCGCATGGGTCTTTCCGAGAAAGCGGTTCGCGAGGCCGCTCGGCCCAAACCCGGCGTGGATGTGGTCTACATCGTTGGACG
>CAZSKE010000357.1:3010-3227 GCA_964607325.1 uncultured bacterium
GCCTTCGTGACTGAAACGAGCGATAAAAACATTCTTCGCCAGGTTTTTCTCAATCCGGCTTCGCGTAACCTGTTGGCCGTGTGGTCCCTCTTGAACGGCTGCACCTTCGACCTCAAGAGCATGGCCGACATGTTGTCCCTGACCGAGGACGGACTGGAAGCCAAAATCCAGACATTGGCGGGTTTCGGTATGATGCAGGTTTCCAACCGGCCCTCCA
>CAZSKE010000358.1:0-1935 GCA_964607325.1 uncultured bacterium
CCTTGTTTTAACTACGTAAAGTCATAAATTGAAATATAAGGCTTATTATACTTGAGTTAGAAAAATCGGCCTGTTTATTGGTGTTTTAAGGTTACTCTATGATTTTGCACATAAACCTAAAGATATGACGGACACTTTCATGTAAAATCCAAAACTCAAAAAACACTTCGATCATGTAAGCGGGATCCATGTCCAAAGATTCCCTCGGCGCGTCCGTGATCGGGCCTCCCAGGCTTCTTTTCTGGGAGACCACGAAGCGTTGCAACCTACGTTGCCTGCATTGCAGGGCTGAAGCCTCTGATGAAAGCCACCCCGGGGAGTTGACGACCGCGGAGGCTTTTCGGGCGCTTGATTCCATCGCCCAATACGCGAAACCCATCCTTGTATTCAGCGGCGGGGAACCTCTTGTCCGCCCGGACCTGTTCGAGCTTCTGGGTCACGCGCGAAGCCTCGGTTTTCGATTGGCCCTGGCCTCCAACGGCACGCTTCTGGATGACGCCCTGGCGGGGCGGATTCGGGAATCCGGGGTTGCCCGGGTGGCGGTCAGTCTGGACGGGCCCCGGCCTGAAATTCACGACGGTTTTCGCCAGGTTCCGGGAAGCTTCGACAGGGCGTTGAGAGCCTTGAAGGCCTTGAAAGCGGAGGGCGTATCGACCCAGATCAACACCACGGTGACGCGCCACAACCAGGAGTGTCTCCCCGAAATCCTCCAGTTGGCCGTCGACTCTGGTGTGGACGCCTTTCATATCTTCCTCCTGGTTCCCGTCGGTTGCGGTCTCCGCATCGAACAGGAAAAGCAGATCTTGCCAGGCGAGTATGAGCGGGTTCTCAAGTGGTTTTACCGGGCCCTGGAAGGCTCTTCCCTGGAAATGAAGGCCACTTGCGCCCCGCATTTCTTCCGGGTGGCGGCCCAGGAGGCCCAAAAGAATCCCGAGAGCGCCCAGCGCATGAAAGAACAAACCCTGCGCCACCAAGGCAAGGGCGGGGGAAGCGCCCCGTCGGGTTTGCACGCCATGACGAAGGGGTGCCTGGCCGGTTCCGGCGTGGCGTTCCTGAGCCACGACGGAAAAGTGTTTCCGTGCGGTTATCTCCCCTTGGAAGCCGGGGATTTGAGGAAAACGCCTTTCGGGAAAATCTGGGAAGAGTCGCCGGTTTTCGCCCGCTTGCGGAATCCCGATTTGTTGGGCGGCAAGTGCGGTGATTGCGATTACAAGTTGACTTGCGGTGGTTGCAGGGCCAGGGCTTTCGGCGTGACGGGAGACGAACTGGCCGAAGAGCCTTTTTGCGCGTACGTGCCGCCGAAAGAGCTTCGCCGGGGATGTGGTTACGCGGTTTCTTGAGAGGGAGGGTTCGGATGCTGGAAATGAAGGGTCAAACACTCAGTCAGGTGAGGCAAACCGTGGCGCCGCCCAAACATTTCATCTCGACCATCGACTTGTTCAAGTCCGTTCCGCCGTCCCAGATCAACATGCTGGAGAAGCGATTGACGGAAAAACGGTACCCCAAGGGCCAGCCGATTTTTCTGGAAGGCGATCCCGCCACCCATGTCTGGTTCGTCCGCGAGGGGAGGGTCAAGGCCGTCAAGCACATGCCCCAGGGGCGCGATCTCACCATCTGCACGATGGGTCAGAACCACATGTTCGGCACCTGCTGTAGTTTCAACGCGGAGCATTATCCCTGCAACGCGCTGGCCGAGACCGACACGGTGGTGATCAGCATGACCATGACGGATTTCCTGGACCTCATGAAAAAGAACCCGGACATCTCCCGGGAATTAGTGGCCCATCTGTCCGCGCGGTTGCGCCGCATGCAGGACATGCGCACCTTCGACCAGGAAAGCGTCCAAAAACGCATCCTGCACGTGTTGGTGCATCTGGTGGGGGAGTTCGGCAACCAGATCCCCTTGACCCGCCGGGAAGTGGCCGAAATGGCCGG
>CAZSKE010000358.1:1945-3204 GCA_964607325.1 uncultured bacterium
GCCGGAACCACGGTGGAAACCTGCATCCGGACCTTCAAGGCCCTCGAGGAGGACGGCCTGGTGGAGACCAGCCGGGGCCGCATCGCGGTGAAGGACGTGCAGTCGCTCATCGACCGGCAGGAAGAAATAGATTAATAGACCCGTTATGGGTTATAGGTTTCTAGTCATCCGAAAAGACAGATAGACGCTAGTTCGAGCCCCGTCAACCCCGCCATTATTGTTGATATGCAGTACCTCGGAATTCACCTTCCCCCCTGTTTCAACCAAAACGAGGGGGAACTTATATTCAATCAATCCGCCCTTCTCCTGGTTGTATTCCACCCGCGTTAAGAATTTCCTCAAGAAGGTCTTTTGCTCCACGACCGTGCCATGCCCTAAATGGTCCTGTAGGTTTTGCACGTAACGGGTGAATTTTCGCCCGGTCAGTTCAAACCTGGGCCGTTCGTGTTCTTCCTCCACCTTGGCCTTTTCTTGCCCCAATTGCTCGATTTGACCCCTCAATTCCTTGATGCGCGGGGCCAGGTCTTCCAAGTCCACCTTGCCGGATTCCAGGGACAAGTAATGCCGTTGAAGGTTTTCCTTGGCCCTGGCAATGAGCCCGTCCAATTCAACCGACCGCCCGGAAAGACCTTCGGCGTGGGAATTCAATTCCTTGTTCAACATCCGTGAAATCCTTCCGAGGTTTTCCTCGGTAAGGATGCGCTCTTGCAGGTGGTAAATAACAGCCCCCTCAAGCTTTGGCTTGCTGATGGACTTTTGGGAACATCCGTGTTCACCCCGGCGCATATGGTTGCGGCAGGAGTAATAAAAGAACGTGGACCCCTTGGCGGCGGCTCCCACCATGCGGGAACCGCATTCGGGGCAACGCATGAAGCCGCTAAGGATGAAGGGGCTATTGATGGCGCGGGGTTGGACGAATTGCGGGCTTCGGGCCTGGATGACCCTTTGGACATCCATGAAGGTATCCCGGTCGATGATGGCGGGATGCGCCCCCTCCACCCGGATGGTTTCATCCGCTGGGCGTTCCACGGCATGGACGGAATTCTTATCCGTCCGGTTGAAAATGAGGGTTCCGGTATAGGTCTCATTCCGCATGATGTATTGGAGGCCGTTGGTTTCCCATTTGGCCCCTTTGCGGGTGCGGTAACCCTGGGTGTTCAACTTTTCGGATATGGCTTTGGCCCCGTAACCTTGAAGGGCGTATTGGAATATCAATCGCACGATGGGCGCGTTTTGTTCGTCGAAAACCAGGGTGCTTT
>CAZSKE010000359.1:0-3202 GCA_964607325.1 uncultured bacterium
TGGATTAGGAATTCTCGAAATAGGTCGATTATTGGCGAAGGATATCACCCGTGATGCCGATGCCGCCGGTGATGCCGTATCCGCGGCAATTTCTGTTTTGACAAAATAGGTCTTCACAATGGTTCCTTTACGGGTTTAGAGTGGGTTGTCGCCACCACCCGCCGACGCTTATCTTCTCCCTGTGCGGTTGTCGGGGTTTTCCATATGATGAGTGCAATAAAACGGAAACCCATCCACCATAATCACCTTATTCCAAAAAAACTGTTCATTCTTGTGGCCCGCCTACGCCTGATTCAGCAGGAAGCCAAGAAACTTGGATTGTACACCAATGACCGCGAATTGATTGAATGTAAATGCGGTCTCATGGAAGACGTCGATGTGTATGGCCGGTTATTGACGGTCCGAACGGGTGGCTTCACCTGTCGTGATACCGGACTGCGTTTTAAGGAAATCAACCCAACGAGTTTTCGCTGCCCTCAATGCCGTTCCATCATGGCGGAAGGGCCAGACGGCCGGTTTGTCCCCCGAAAGGTTCGGCGTCGGTGATGGATAATAAGTTTGCTTGGTTATGGGCGAAATCTGCAGACCGGGATACTGATGCTTGGCATCCCCTGATATTGCATTTATTGGATGTGGCGGCATGCGCTGACGAAGCCCTTGAACGCGAGCCCGAGGGTACCCGGCAACGAATGGCCGAGTCTTTTGGGCTCAGCTGGGAAGACGCCAGGCCCTGGTTGCTTATACTGATTGCTTGTCATGATTTGGGAAAAGCCAGCCCTGGGTTCCAACTCAAGAGGAATATGTCAAAAGGCCTGTTATCTAAAAACGGATTAACGATACCCCGGTTTCCCGACACGAGAATCAATCATGCGTTTGTCAGCCAAATCGACTTATATGAACACCTTTCGGAACATGGATGGCCTCCCGAGTTGGCGGAATTGGCGGCGGATGCCGTGGGATGTCACCACGGAACCAGGGCTACGCCGAGTGATTTGGACTCCCTGAAAGGAAATCGCGGCGCTATCGGGCAGGAGGACTGGAAACAGACGCGCCGGGATATTTTTGTGGCGTTATTTTCTGTTTTCAAACCTAACAAGGTTCCGACTAAGTCCGAGTTGTCTGGTCCGGGCTTTATGTTGATTGCCGGGCTTACAAGTTTTTCGGATTGGATCGGTTCTTCAGAGGCTTATTTTACTTTTGGTTCCCCGGAAGATTGTGGGGACCTGGAAAAGTGGTGGTCGAACCGCCGAGAACTTGCGGTAACAGCCTTTGATTCGATTGGCTGGTTGTCTCGTTGCCCCTTGGCTACCATGCCTCAATCACTGATTGATATATTCAGATATATCCCGGGATTCATCCCCAGGCCATTGCAGGTAGCGGTAGCTACATGTGTCGAGGAAGTGAAGGAACCTTGCGTCATGCTGGTGGAGGCCCCCATGGGCGAGGGTAAGACGGAGGCGGCGTTTTTCGCCCATCTGGTACTCCAAAGAAACCTCGGGCATCGGGGTCTTTATATCGCCTTGCCGACCAAGGCGACGGGCGATGCCATGTTTGAACGAACGTTGGAATTCTTAGAGGCGATGAAACCCGGACGTTCCCTGGACATCCAACTGCTTCACGGAGCGGCTCGGCTTAACGATACATTTCAAAAACTCCACCTTTCACAAGTGCATGACCCGGATGGTGATGGGAATGTCCGCGCCGGGGAGTGGTTCACCCACAAGAAAAAGGCTCTCCTTTCTGAATACGGGGTTGGTACTGTGGATCAGGCGCTTATGACAATCCTCCCGGTTCGACATCATTTCATGCGGTTGTGGGGCCTTGCCAACCGTGTCGTCGTATTCGATGAAATCCACGCCTATGATGCCTATACAGGCACCCTTCTTCTTCACCTTATCCAATGGCTTTTGGCCTTGGATTCGTCGGTCATCCTGCTTAGCGCCACATTGCCGCCTGCTTTCCGCAGGAAACTCGCCGAACAATTTGGTGTGGAATTACCGGATGCGGAAGCGGAATATCCCCGCCTTTCCATTTTCCGGCAAGGCGCCTTGAAGCAACAGCATTTCCTAAGCGATCCCTCAAGGCGAAGAGATGTCACGGTTCAAGGCGTATCACCTGATATAGGGGCCATTCGGAAATGCCTTGAGAGGGGGCTTCCCGATGGGGGGCGAGGATTGTTTCTCGCCAATACGGTCCAAAGAACCCAGGAATTTTACAGCGCCCTTCCGCAGGGCGTACCCTTGACGCGCAAGGGTGTAAAGGTTGGGAGGCGTCTTCTGGATGGGACGGAAGTTTATTTGTTTCACGCCCGTTATCCGGCGGACCAAAGGCAGGTAAGGGAGGAATCGGCACTGGAATTGTTCGGCAAGAATGCCGATCGAGTAGGCAAGAAGTGGCTCATCGCCACGCAGGTGGCCGAGCAGAGCCTGGACCTCGATTTTGATTTCATGGTTACGGACTTGGCTCCCATCGACCTTGTTCTTCAGCGTGCCGGGCGGCTTTGGCGCCATCCGAGAGAGAAGCGACCTGTTCTCGAACCATGTCTTTGTGTGGCGGGACTTGAAGATGAAAAACCCCCCGTTTTCACAAATCCGCTTTGGTGGAAATACGTTTATCGAGAAGACTTGTTGCTTCGCACATGGAATCTCCTTAAAAACCGGAAAATGCTGTGTATGCCTGATGATATTGATGGCTTGGTCAGGGAGGTTTATGACGGCCTGGTTGATGTCGAGGACTTGGGGGAAAGGGCGATGGAAGCCGAGGAGAAGGGCCAAGGTGACGCCTATGCCTATCAAAGCCAGGCCCACCAGGCTTTTATCGGTTTTCCCGATGATGCTTCGTGGAATGACACCACCCGTTACGTCAAGGCCGATGAGGACGACCCGGGTTTGCACCCGGCTCTGGTGGCAGTGACCCGCATGGGGAAACCATCCGTGACGGCAATCCCGATTTTTTCGCAGGACGGTTTTCGGCCTGATGAAACGCCCGACACTGCCAGGTCCAAGGCGTTCTCCGTTCGGGCCCTTTCGCTCTCACGGGAATCGGTCTTGAAACGCCTGCGGGTTAATGGTGTGCCGCAAGGGTGGAAAAAATCGCCTTTACTGCGCCATTCAATACCCTTGGCCTTGGATGGAAACGGCCGGTGGGTTGAGGATGCATCCGTGTCGTTGGATGAGGAACTGGGCTTGGTGTATGGTACAAA
>CAZSKE010000360.1:0-3190 GCA_964607325.1 uncultured bacterium
TGGTGCAACCCGCCACTGGCGGTGGATCCGATGTACATGGCGGGCCGCTTGCGGACGGCGTCCATGCCCTCGAGCACCGTGATGTTACTGGCGGAATAACCGTCCTTTTTAGGCGCGTCCGCTTTGGGAGCTTCCTTGGCCGGTTTCTTCTTGATGGGCTTCTTTGCCATGATTCCTCTGAGCCTGGATCCAGCGGCCCCCAAGGACCGCTTTGAATGGATTGCGAACCCCAAAACCCTTGTCGAGCTGAATGCTGAAAAAGCGCCTGTGGCGCCTTTTCCTTATTCTTACGCGCCAATCACCCAACCCGAATGACCGGATTTGAGTGTGATTCCCACGAAGCCCGCGGCTACCCTTCGACCCGGAAACAAGGGGCGCTTCGGGAAAGGACCACCTTCATTTCATGGATGGCCAAGTCCGGAAACGCCTCTTGGACGTTCTTCAACCATTCTCGTTGACGCCCGGCCAGTTCCTGTATCCAAGCCGGGTGGCGCATTTCAAAAGTCACGACGCCCCGGCTTAAAGTCACTCGCGCCAGCGCCCTCGACCCTCCATCCCCCAGCTTTCTACGGCACCATTCTTCAAGACTGTTTTTGTGCACTTCGTGGCTGACGCCCAGGCGCTTGAGCGATTCTTCCACGAAGGCCCCCACGGGGGACCACTCGGATGACGATCGTCGCGCCTTGCGTCTCAAGCCGCGGGCCCCTGGTCCTCGAGCGTCACCGCGCCCTCGGAAACCCGGAACACGCGAGCCGCTCCTTGGGCCGAGGCGAAATCGGCCTCGGAGGTCCCGGTCAAAAGCGCTTGACCTCCGCGTTTCAATCTTTCCAAAAAAAACGCCTGTCGCCTGGAATCCAACTCGGCCATCACGTCGTCGAATAACACCAAAGGCGGTGTGGAGCATGTTCCGGCTAGAATCTCCAGCTGGGCCAGTTTCAGCGCCAGCGCTCCCGTCCGCATCTGTCCCTGGCTTCCGTATTTTCGAAGCAATCGTCCGTTCAAGGACAACCGCACGTCATCCCGGTGAGGCCCCGACAAGGTGGCTCCCCGCAGGACTTCCATCCGTCGGTTTTTTTTCAACGCGGCTCGGATGGCTTCTCGAATCCCGGACTCTTCCCCTTCACACGAAACATCCGGGGCGTAAACGGCCTCGAACCGTTCCGCCCCTCCGGTCAAATCCTCCAGCGCTTTCCCCGCTCGAGCCGAAAAGTCGGAGGCCAATCGAAGGCGTCGGACCATCAAGGCCGCGCCGTGGGTTGCCAAGGCCTCGTCCCAAACGGCTAATTGCTCCTCGAGTCCCGCAGTGTGGGACCTCAAAAGCGCGTTTCGCTGTTTCAAACTTCGTTCATACTGTTGCAGATGGGCCAGATAAATCGGATCCATCTGCAACAGTGTGACATCCAGCAATCGCCGCCGAAGAACTGGGGCGCCCTTCACCAGAAACAAATCGTCCGGAGAAAAAACCACTGCCGGAAGCCGACCTAACAAAAGCGAAAGTTTTTTTTGCCGCTTCCCGTTGATGGAAAGCGCCTTGCCGTGTTCTCGGTAAAACTCCAACCGCAGGGTTTCCCGCCCCGTTTTCCCTTCGAGCTCGGCCTCCACCGCGGCGCTCTCTCCGGCGAATCGGATCATTTCCTCGTCAGTTGCGGATCGGAAAGAACGTGTGGTGGACAGGCAATAGACCGCTTCGAGGATATTGGTCTTCCCCTGGGCGTTCGCGCCTAAAAAGAGGTTTAACCGAGGATGAAGGGGCACCTCCAACGCATCGTAGTTGCGAAAGCGAGCCAGACGGAGGACCTGTACAGGCAAGAGCCTATTCCCGCAACTAAGTTAAGCGTCTTTCAAGACCCGGAAACCCATTCAGCCGTTTCAAACGACCCAATGGTAATCGACGCCCTATTATAATGTATAAAGATGCGCTCGTCTAAAGTAAAAACATTCATTTATAAGGCTTTTAGGCTTGTAATGGCCCGGAAGTGAACAATATTTTGTGCACCTTAAAAACAACCCTTCGGGTGCTGAAAAAGAGTTTTTTACTCTGGCAACAACCACGAGGTTCGACTGAATCACAATCGAATACGATAGTTTCGTTTGATTGATTCACGAATAAGACATGAAAAATCCCCCATCGGGGGTTTTACAGCATCCTGCTATTGTTCCACGTGGAACAATTTTATACGCGCCAGGCATTGGCAGTTAAAGCGGGTGTTTGGCTGGGTAACCCGATAAGCGTGGATATCGCATAGGAGTTTTCCCCAGTTTTTCCACAACAAGAAGATAACGGGTTTGATTTAATCCAGGAAGACTATATGGCTCTATTTCATGGATTTTTCCACATAACCACTTAAGAGCGTTTTCTGATTTATTCACTTTTGATTTTTGGTCTTCCGTTATCCAATCCACTAAATATCCACCGGGTTTTAACAAGGGAAGAGCGTATTCTAAAAGCACGGGAAGATCAGCCACAGCCCGGGCGGTCACGATATCCCAAGTCTCCCGAAAATTGGGATCCCTTCCGAGATCTTCCGCTCTTCCATGAATGGCCGTGCCCGTCACCTTTAAACCCTCCAAGCAATTGCTGAGAGCCTGGATTTTCTTTGCTGTCGCGTCTAGAAAAGTCACCTCCCACTCCGGGAAGGCAAAAGCCACCATCAAACCAGGAAAACCAGCTCCCGTGCCCAAATCCAATGCTTTGAAGGCTGTTACTCCTCCCGAAAGGCGTTCCAGGAGCGGCAGGGAAGCGGCCGAATCGAGAATGTGCTGGATTTTTATGTCCTCGTCACTCGTCATTCGGGTCAAATTGATGACTTCGTTGATTTTCATCAAGCGCTGAAGAAACAACACCAGATCAGAAAGCCTCTCCGGAAGAATCCAACGTTTCATTCCGGCCGTATCGAGTGATTCGGCAATACTTTCCTGGGTCAGGTTCACGCGTCTTTACCTGGATAGGGGTTCTGAAGAGCCAGAAGCAATACAGTCACATCCGCGGGGGTCATCCCCGGGATTCTGGATGCTTGGCCTAGCGTTTGGGGGCTCACCCGCATGAGTTTGTCCCGGCCTTCCCGCGAAATAGACAACAACTTATTGTAAGGGAAATCGCTGGGAATGGGGGTTTCCTCGGCCTTGGCCCTTCTTTCAATATCACGTTGTTGACGGCCCAAGTAGCCCTCGTACTTGATCTCGGTTTCCG
>CAZSKE010000361.1:0-3163 GCA_964607325.1 uncultured bacterium
GCCGCCCGAAGGACTCGCCCGACCTGTCACGATTATTTTTTTCGAGCGATGACCGGCGTTCTTTCGGCGTGCGCCTGCCGGAGTTTTTCGACCAAGAGGTGCTTCTCGATGCGTGTCACGTCCTCGCGGTTGATGGCGAGAATCTTGAGGGACGCGTGCCAACTGGGACCTTTGATGCCTTCGGAGCGCTCGACATCGTCCACTTCCGCCAGAAGCGTGACCGGCGTGGGAGTGGAAGGCAATGTCAACTCGATGGTCACCGCCGTCCCCGACGACACGGCGTCACTCGTCGAGATACACATGCCGGTGGGTGTCAGGTCCCGCGTGACGGCGTGGAAAACGGTGGATTTTCTCGCCAGATCTGGCAAATCAGCCGCCGTGGAGCTCCGATAGGCCGCGTGGTGGAGGACCTGGACCAGATCCTCCTTTCGGATCACCTGGTAGCTGACCTTGACGGAGGCCATCAGTTTCTCGAACTGGCGGCGCTCGATATATCCGATCCCCACGTCGCTCAGCCGCCCTTCCGGTGTTCCGGGGGTCCTTCTTTATCCTCGCGGAGCTTCTGGCTCAAGAGATACTTCTCAAGGCGCATGACATCCTCGCGGTTGATGGCGAGAATCTTGAGGCCGGCCCGAAAAGCCCCCTCCCCCTCCGACCCGGTCGCGTCGGAACGAATGACCTCCGCCACCACGGTCACGGGGGATGGCGCGTCGGGCAAGTACAGGTAAACCGCCACCGCGTCACCGGCGGGGAAATCCTCGGCACCCGTGAGGGACATCCCCCCCACGGAAAGATCGCGGGTTACCGCGTGCACCACGGAAGAGGACTTGGCCAGCTCCGGAAGGCGATCGGAAGTGGTGTCGCGATAAGAGGGGTCGTCCAAAAGACGGCGCAGTTCCGCCCGCGGCACGCGGCGATAGGCCACCCGCACCGAGGCCGCCACGCGCTCCATCAGACGGCGCTCCATCCAGCCAACCTTGACGCTCAAGTCACACCCCACAAAATGATCTTCAGGAATTCAAAACTCGGAACGAGGCATTCAAGCACGGATCGGCAACGCCATTCCACATTTCTCACTCATCGTTCCTCATGGCTTTTCCAAGCGGACGCATGAGGCGGGACCATCCTCCACGGTCGCCTGGTGAAGGGGCCGGGGTTTGCTCAGAGCTGGACCCGGAAACCCGACGCGAAGGATCGCTCTTTCCAGTTGGTCTCGAAGGTGTTGGACCAACGGAAGGCGTTCCCTAACTCAAAACCCAGAATAAACTTGGGTTGAGTGACCGGCGGGTTGGTGACAGCGGTGAACACCTCGTTGACCGTGCTCGATCCCCCCGACGGGCCCGTCGTGGTCTCGTCGACATTCACCCGAAGCGTGGAGTTCATCGTGCCGGCGTTGCGTTGGATACCGTAGGCCCCATAAGGATGGAAATAACCCATGGCCTTGCCCACCATCATCTTCACGCCGAAACTGCGCACATCCCAGGCGTTCAAGTAGAGCGTGTCCCCCACCACGGTGGCGGTGTACGTATCGCCCGCGCTATCCACATAATCGGTTCGTTGGTCGACGTGGGTGGTGAAGTACGCGTCCCCCTTCATGTGGTCCCAGGTAAGGTTGACCGAAACCGTTGGAAGATTGAGGCCGCCGAGCGCCTGATAACGGATCTCGAAACCCACGCCCCGGTTCGCCGTGGAGATTGAATCGCGTTCCAACCGGGGATACCCGGTGGCGCGGAAACCGAAATCCAGGCCCCGTAAGAGGGCTGTTTTCGCGTGCCACACCGGGAAGGGCAGGGGGAGGATCTTCGGCACGTCCACATTGGAATCGGAAACGAGGGCGTCGAGCTTGAGGTTCCCCAATTTCAGTTGCACCAAGTCGGCGCCAGCCCCAAAGCCCATCTCGAAGCGAGGGCCGGTGAAGAGGTCGAGCACCTCGGGATCGGAGGGCCAACCCAGGGTGGCGTAAAAACCCAAGGTGCGGGCCAATCCGTCGTTGAGGTAATTCGTCAGATGGTTGTAATCACCACGCAGGTGGTTGAGAAAGTCGTCATTTCCCGCCGCGAAAGCGGTGAGAGGGGATGTCGCGAGCGCGAACGCGGCCACCAGAAGAAACCGCCGGACCAGGGGGCATTTTTTCATATCCACCTTCCTGTCGCTTCGTAAAAGAATATTATATCGGGCGAACGGCCCTTCATTCGATTGAAACGCCTAAAAAACAGGCCCACCTGACGAGCGCCCACCCCGATCGACGCCTTTCGCCCCAATGCCCCCAAGGATTATGCGTTTAAATCTTCGTTTTCCTGGCGTTCCACGAAAATCCGGCGTGAACCTCGCGCTTTCGCGCGATTCTCAGTTTCCCGAGAAAAGCGGGTCGCTGAGCATTTTTTCGGTTCCATCCGGCAAGCTCACCGTCATCACGGGCCATCGCTCCCCATGCCGGAAAAAAGTCGTCAGATGGATCCGGTGCTCCCCGGGTTCCAAGAAGACCTCGGCTTGGCCCCGCAAGGAACCGAAACGAGGCCGCAGGTCCAGGATTCGCCGTCCGTCCACATCCAAGATGACGTAGTTCTCGTCGTTCGACCGGAAGACGTATTTTCCGGGAACGGACACCTCCATTGTTCCTTCCGCGACCCCCGAGAATCCTTCCCGGCTCAAAGGATCCGTGGCCCCTCCAGGATTCCGCAAAGGCGCGTACAGATCGGCCACCCGGTCCTCGTACTCCACGAGGCCTCGACCCAATCCCGCTCCTCCCGCGTAAATCCACCGTCGCCAATGCGTTTCCGGCGCGCGACGAACCTCGATAAAACGGGAAGGTTCTTTTTCCTCCCCCGCTTCGGGAATCCAGCGGCCGGGAATGACGATCCGCTGGAGAGTCGGGGTGTCGCTGGATTGGTCGGGATAAACAGGAACCGCTTGCCGTGTGGCTTGGGGATACTCCTCACGAAGTTTCCCGAGAAGATCCTTTTCCTTGCCGCTGACGTAGATCGCCACGTCCGGCACGGGCTCCTGGGGTGAAAGCCAGAGAACCCGCGCGCGAGTCCGGATAAAACCCATTCGCATGCTCTCGCAAGGCAAGGCCGCGGTCGCCCCGTGGGAGAAAAAGAACGACGAGGCGTGGAGGAAAAGCCTCCGCCCCGCCGCGCGATCCTCGCGCGCGAGTTGCCAG
>CAZSKE010000362.1:0-3159 GCA_964607325.1 uncultured bacterium
GAAACCAACGACCGAATAGGTGCCGCGTCCCATGAGTTCCTCCTCGACAACCGGTAGCGACGCCGCCGCGTCGGCCGAGGCCGAAGGTTTCGCCCATCACCTCAATCTTTTCGAGCGTCTCGAGGGATGGGTGCTCGCCGCCCTTTTCACGGGCATGGCCACCTTGCCCGTCCTGGAATTCCTCCTCCGTCGTGTCATGAAAGAGGGCGTGCCGGACACCTCCTCATGGGTCCAGCATTTCGTCCTTCTCTTGGCCATGGCCGGAGGCGCCGTGGCGGCCCGCGAGGGGCGGTTGTTGACCCTGGCCACGGGCGCGGCCCTCGAGAAAAGCCGGTTCCGCATTCCCGCCCACATCCTTGCCAACGGGGTGGCGGTGGGTCTCACTTTCTTCCTGGGCCTGGCGGGGTACCAATTCGCGATGTCCGAGCGCGAGGCGGGCACGACCCTGGGAAACGGCATTCCCACCTGGTGGTTCCTGCTGGCCATCCCGGCCGGGTTCCTCCTGGTGGTATGGCGGCTCCTCAAGCGCACCTCCCCCCAATGGAAGCACCGCTTGCTCGCCTTGGGCGTGGCGATCGCCCTCGCCGCTCTGGCCCTCGGCCTCGTTCCCGCCCAAGGATGGGTCGTGGCGGCTTTCGCCCTTCTTTTCCTGGCCACGTTGTTGGGCGCCCCGATTTTCATCGTGTTGGGCGGAGCGGCCCTGATCCTTTTCTGGGGATCCGAGGTCACGATCACCACCATCCCCATCGAGATGTACCGCTTGGTGATGAACCCCACCTTGCCGACGATTCCCCTCTTCACGTTGGCGGGTTATTTCCTGGCCGAGGGAGGCGCCTCCAAACGCCTGGTACGGGTTTTCCAGGCCTGGTTCGGATGGATGCCGGGAGGCCCGGCGATCGTCACGGCCCTGGTTTGCGCGTTCTTCACTTCCTTCACGGGCGCCTCGGGTGTCACCATCCTCGCCTTGGGCGGACTTCTGATGCCCGTTTTGCTGGCCGAGAAATTCAGCGAAAAAAACTCGCTGGGGTTGCTCACGGCCGCCGGGTCCCTCGGCCTGCTTTTCCCGCCTTCCCTGCCGGTCATTATTTACGGCGTGGTTTCCCACACGCCGATCGACAAGCTCTTCCTGGGCGGGTTGGTGCCCGGCTTCCTGCTGGTGGGATTGGTGTCGTGGTGGGGAATCCTGAAGGGGGGGCGCACCGGCGCGCGACACCCGTTCAGCGCCGACGAGGCTTGGACGGCTCTTCGGGAAGCCAAATGGGAGGTCGCCCTGCCCTTCGTGGTGTTGGCGGGCATGTTCAGTGGATACCTGACCTTGGTGCAGGCCGCTACCTTGACGGCCCTCTACGCCTTCGTGGTGGAAACCTTCCTGTATAAGGACCTTTCCATCTCCAAGGGAATCCCCAAAGTGATGACCGAGTGCGGCATCCTGGTGGGAGGCGTCCTGCTCATCCTGACCGTGGCGTTGGGCTTCACCTCGTATCTGGTCGACGCCGAAGTGCCATCGCGCCTAGTGGCATGGGTCCGCGCCTCCATCTCCTCCCCCCTGGTGTTCCTGCTCCTGGTGAACGTCTTCCTGCTGGTCGTAGGCGCGCTCATGGACATCTTCTCGGCCATCGTGGTGGTGGTCCCCATTCTGACCCCCATGGCGGCCGCCTTCGGCATCGACCCGGTGCACTTCGGGATCATCTTCCTGGCCAACATGGAACTGGGCTACCTGACCCCGCCCGTGGGGATGAACCTCTTCCTCTCCTCCTATCGGTTCAACAAACCCCTGAGCCAGGTGGCCAAAGCCGCCTTTCCCATGCTGTTGATTCTCGCCCTGGGGGTCCTCCTCATCACTTACGTCCCGTTCCTGACGACCTTCCTCCCGACCCATTTCGGCCGGCAATAAAGAGAAGACCCTAAAACGGATAACTCCTTGGGCGTTATCTAGACGATAAGTCGCGTCCCTCTCCATTAGCGCGCCTTCAGGCCGCTCCACGCGTGTCTGGCACTCTCAACAACATCACCGCCGCGACGGCGGCGATCATCGCTCCGGTGATAAAGGCGCAGGAAGGGCTCCAGGTCTTCCAGACCCACCCGAACAGCAGGCTGGCCGGAAGCGCGCCCAACCCCACCACGCCGTTGTACCACCCGAAGGAAGCGCCCCGAAGGTCCTTGGGCGCCAAGTCCGCCACCCAGGCCTTCTCGACCGGCTCCGTCAAACCGAAGTAAATCCCGTAGGTCATGAAAATCACGATCACCCAAACCGTGGACTCCACCACGGAAAAAGCCGTGTAAACCAAGGCGTACACGCCCCAGCCTCCCAACACCATCCCGCGGCGCCCCACCCGATCCGACAGGATCCCGCCCTGATAGGTGCAGACGGCTTTGATGACGTGGTGGAGGGACCATAGAACCGGCAACCATTTCACCGCGATCCCCGCGTCGGTAAGCTTCAGAAGCAAAAAAGCGTCCGTGGAATTTCCAAGCGTGAAGATGAAAAGCGCGAAAAGATACCTCTTGAACGACGGGCCTAACCGGCCCCATGCCGCGCGCGGAAGGACGCGTTCCGCGGCCCCTTGGGTTTCCTCGCTCCGTGAAACATTCCCCTTGTTTTCCTTTACCCAAAAAGCCACCACGAGAACGGCCAGAACCGCCGGAAATAGCGCGAATAAAAATATATCGCGGATCGAGAACCCTCCATACGCCATCAGAACGGTCGCCACCAAGGGACCTACCATGGCGCCCGCGTGATCCATGGCTCGATTGAAGCCGTAAGCGGCTCCCCGCTCCCTCGAAGGCGTGACATCGGCGATGAGGGCGTCCCGGGGGGAGGCCCGCAGGCCTTTTCCCAACCGATTCATGAAACGCAGGAAAAAAACGATAGGCCAGGTGGGAGCCAGGGCCAGGAGAGGCCAAACACTCGATAAGGCGTATCCGCACAACACAAACGGTTTACGCCGTTTGAACTTATCGCTCCAATGGCCCGAAACGATCTTCAGGAAGGAGGAGGTCGTCTCGGCCACGCCTTCGATCAATCCCAGCGCTAAGGGCGTGGCCTTCAGCGTGTCGGTGAGAAAACGCGGGAGAAGCGGGTAAATCATCTCGGTGGAGAAATCCGTGAAAAAACTGGTCCAACCCAGCGCTTTCACCGAGGGGTGAAGGGGTTTCATC
>CAZSKE010000363.1:0-3157 GCA_964607325.1 uncultured bacterium
GACCGGTGAAATTTCACCAAGCCCGTTCGGTCGCTGGCGGGGATCACTTTCTCTGTCCGGATCGCCATTCGGATTGGAATTGACTGCTTCAAGAATCAGAAGGCCGGTAGCTCTTTTGATATTTTCTGTCATAGTATTATCCTTTCATTTTTAATTATTAGTTTCTTCTGTTTGTGTATTGCTGGAGATATATCCCAAAAGCAGTTGCGCTTTTGAAGCATCGTCAAGCCGCTGCGGTAATGTCGTGACTCTGAGCTTTTCTTCGATTTGTCCGAATTCTTTTAAGAAATACCTTGATAATCCCGCTGAATCTGTAGAATTTGTTCGCGCCCATCCCAAATATGGCGCAATACGTAAAGCAAGTTGCGAAAGTGCTTGCGTAGGACTGTCTAGGGCCGCCACCATCAAGGCGTTTCCCAATAACTGTGGCGGCAGATTGTTTTTGCGGACTTCCTTGCAATAAACAACGTGTAATTCATCTGCTATTTTTAGCATTCGTCCGACAAGGTAAGATGGGTTATTCATATAATTCTCCTTTCTGATTCCTGATTTCCAGAGCAAAAGTCCCAAAATTGCAGGCATTAATTGTTTGTGTTTACCCGATGCGCCAAGCGTGACAACTTCATTGCGATGAATCGCTTTGCCCATTGATATGAAGAGATTCTTGCCGTTTTGCAATAAAACAGACAAAAGATGCAGCACCTGTCGCCTGGACACCGATTCTTCAAGCAGTAGCTCAATGCCAGCCGATTTGGGTATAGCCATCACCTCGCTTTTGCTTGTTCCGTCGAGTTTCCAGACACGATTAAGGCAATCAGCGATCTGAAGCGGAAACGGTGTTACGATTGTGGCAACAATTGTTTTTCCTTTTTCCTCTCCCCATGTTCTGAACTCGAGTTTTGGCACATTTGCGCAACCCTGCTGCCATTCAACAGCCGCATCTGCCAGTCGCTGGGCAGAATAGTTACGGTGAAATACGACCTTTGTTCTGGCCTTATCCATTTTCCTGAGAGAAAAGATACGCAGTTCAATATCCTTGAGGTTGGGTTTGACGCCTTTCAGACAATCAACGACATCTTTCGCATAGTTTTCGAAGCGCGCACCGGAATCATCAGCTTTTTGCGCGCCGAAACAAGCGGCCAGCTTAGGAGGTGCTTTCAGTAAAATTGTGGGATAGGCAAAGATCAATTCTTTTGTATCAGCACGCCCCCAAGTCACACCTTCTCGTTCTTCAGAGCTCAACCATTCGAGAGCGCCTTTTGTCAGTCTCCGACAATTTACGCCAATACGAAAAGACTTTGCGTCTATCGTTCCGTATCGGTATTGACAAGGTAGCTCGCTGTTCATTGCACGCAGCTTTACGCCGCTAAGAATAGGTAGTTTCACTTCAGGAAGTTTATCTTCATAGCCGATGCTTTGATCACCAAACGCATCTTCAAATATTTTATCGTCACTGACGTTATTTGTGGTGACGCGATTTAATAAGCAAGCGTTGATACAATCAATAGTATCTTTGTTGGCTACGGGATATTCCTTCCAATCTGGTATATCCATGAATACCGATACCGTACCACGATCATCTTCTGCTTTTTTCTTTGTAGAGCCTTCATGAAAGAGTAATTGCAATAGCGTCTTGGCCTTTTCCTTCAAGAGGTTGTCGCTGATAGAAGTTTTCAATCCCTGAAAAAACATATCCGTGCCGCTCTTGCCCAGCATTGCCGCACGATCACAAAGATTCAAGAGAGCATCGAATTCATCGGGTATATCAACACAATTCGATTTGAGATCATTTGGAATATTAACAAGACATTTCTCCATCTTTTTTTTGAATTTTTCATCCCAATTCAGATTCTCGTCGGTACACCATTCCTTGAGCACTTCGACATCGATTGGTTCTTTCCCGTCTCGCCATTTCTTGAGTCTTTTTTTAGTTTCTTCATCGGTAACGCGGTAAAGGGGCTGAACATTAAAACCTGGAAATGAGTTGCCAAGACTTTGCTCCCATTTACGCAAACAAGTTACAAGGTCTTCATTTAATGTATCAATACCCGATATGCCTCCATTCACATCAATCAGTATTTTATAGCAGTGTTTCTTTGACGTGGCATTTGGTAAAGGTTTGAGATCCTTATGCCAATCCCTTGGTGTAATTCCACATTTTTCAAGTGTTTTTGCCAGATCATGAAGTTCATTCAGCATATTGCCCCCCTTGTCTGGGATATTCCATTACACCATCGGCAATCTTTACTTTTTGATCATAAGTAAAATTACATTCGGAAGCGTATCCGCCGGAAAATACTTCTCTCAACATGGAAGGAATCACCATATTTATGTCAGCCTGTACTTTCGTGCTCTCGCGGAACTCTCCGAAATAAGATGGTGCAAATTCCTTCCATCCTAAAAAAGGCATAAAAAAAGATTGCCCTTTTTTCAGACGCCTATTGAAAATGTTTTGATAAGCGTGGCCTGGTGAGGTTGTTTTGCGATCCCATTCGTGTGCTTTGTCTGGCAATCTATTTCTTACCGATGCAGGGATTTTCATTACTTCAGCATATAATCTATAACAGACATCGATTAATACGGTTGCCAAGAGTTGATAACCACCGCCATCAGCAATGACGCGTGTCTTGCGAAGCGGCCCACCATAATTTGTTTGATAGTTATGAAATTGAATGGGCGCACAGATTTCAACCTTTGTGGGCACGATCTGCACTGCAGGACCCCAAAGAAGGGATTCAAAGATTCCCTTTGCCGCTGAATATGTGGGTATAGGGTAACTGACGGGACAATCACCAGTATCAGGCCTTGTCCACATGGCAGTAGCACCCGCAATTTCCAGCGCTATCACGTATCTATTCATTAAAAGACCTCCTTTCCTTTATATTGATTCGCAGTTTTTATTATCTTGAAGCTCTTTAAAACCATTCCTTATGTCCGATTTTTTGTTAAAAATTTTGGCGGCAAAGGCCAAGTACGTGCGCCAGCAAATTCCGGCCATTTGGTCACGCCCTTTTTTCCCGCACAGTAGCGCAACCGATTGAGCACACCTATCCCTTCCCTGCTGGATGGACAAATATTCTGATCTTCAAATTCTCTGACTGATTTTGCATGGAGGTCGTCCAGGATCTTTGCCGGATTGAATCCGTCATCATTGCTG
>CAZSKE010000364.1:0-3149 GCA_964607325.1 uncultured bacterium
GGCGGCGTCGAATGTGCGCTGCCCGATGAAATCACCTGGGCCAAGGCGGTTCTGGAATCCCTCGAATCCGGAGCGGAAGAGGATGTGCGCAACGCCCGGACGGTGATCGACTCCATTGATGATCTTGAACGTCTTTTCCCTGGATCCGCCGGTGATTTGTTGGACGGCGGGGATAGGTCGTCGGTCGAAGAGGTTCTTTCATCAGAGCGCTTCCATGAGCAGCTTCCCGCGCTCCGCGGCGTGATCAGGTCAGTGATGGATCGTACGACGAAGAGATATGAAGGGGAGCGTTCCGCCTATGAGGACGAACTGAAGAAAGCCTTGGCCGTGTTGGAGGCGGAGCCGGATTGGGTGAAACTGCTGACCGAAGACCGTGAGGAGATCGCTTCCAAGCTTTTGTGTGATCTGCCCGCGACGGCCGAAAACGGTGATCCGGTGCGGCTGCTTCAAACCCTGTTGGTCCGGAGAAGGACTCTGTCGGGGGCGGTCCAAAACCTACGTGCCGAGATCAGACAAAGGCGGCCGGTTGTTCCGGAACCAGGCGAGGAGGGCAACGAACCGGAGGGTGAGGAGACCGTTGAAGCGGATGCTTTAATAGAAACCGCGGTGATCACTTCGAAGTCGGATTTGGACGCGTGGCTGGAATCCCTCAGGGAAAAACTGACCGGTTTGTTGAAATTGAAGAAGCATATACGAATCAAGGGGCGTGAATGATCTTCTTTTAGACATCCTGATGATCTGATCATGGGCGGCGTATGATGACGAATCCGGCGAAGGATGAAAACATATTGGAGAAGGCTTATGTTCAACTTGTCCCGCATTTGAAAGAGGCTGAGAAACATCTGGTTGAAGCCGTGGCGACGGCAGCGGCCGGGATTGAAGACAAATCCCTTGTACGTATCCGCGTACGGGGTTCGCGTATCAAGTGTTTTCAGAGTGTACAAAGAAAATTTCATTTGCACGGGTATTCGGAAAATGAACCATTGACCCGGATCAACGATCTGGTTGGAATCAGAGTGGTCTGCAACAACACCGAAGATGCGTATCGATTTTACGAGATCTTCGTACAAGCGCTCAACCAAGACGATGTCATCGCTATAGAAGATTATATCTCCGCCCCCCAGCCTTCGGGATACAGGGCGATTCATATCAATTATTATCTGGAGATGATGGGCGGTCTGTTTGATATTCAAAGAATCCCCTGCGAGGTGCAGATCCGCACGCTTCTTCAAGACGGGTGGGCCGAGTTGACCCATGCGGACATCTATAAATCGGACATGGAACTGCCCGAAGATCTCGGATCCACAATGAGGCATTTGGCCTCTTTGCTTTCCACAGCGGATGAGATCGCCCAGCAGGTCCGGAAAAGGATCAGCCGCGACTTTCGTATCACCGGCCCCGTTGACTTCGACCGTATCAACGGCGACGGCATCGCCTATATTTTCCGCGATGTCTTCGGCAGCTCACCGTCAGAATACTTTATCCGAACCTGCGAAGAACAGTTGCAGAAAAGCGGGGCGGTATCATTGCAGCACTTGGCGGGTCTTTTACATGACAAGGTGTTCAGGGACCGGTGCAGGGGAGTGTACCAGAAAGGAAGCCGATTGGGGTTTTCGCCCGATCCGGAATTGATTTTTCTGGCCGGGATCAAGGCCGCTGAAAAGAATGAAAAGGCCGGTTTCCGATATTTAAGATCAATCGCCAGGAAAGAAAGATCGGAAATAGAGTCGGGGTGGCGGAATGAAATACTCGCGCAGCTTCCTGAAACCATAGATGAATTCTGTGATGAAATCGGAAGCTTGAACATAGAGGAGATAGCCGAGGCCTGCGGGATTGCGGACTCTTGCGCCATATGCGGCACCACAATAGTGGATCCCGATTCTTTCGCCCATGAGGTTGCCGCGCATTACGACGTGGATGATTCCTCGGCGATTTTCAGCCGATTGATGGATGTGGACGCGGAGTGGTCGGATGGGGGGCTTTGCTCTTATCACGCGCACCAACAGGAAAAAGACGAGGATGACTGAGAAACCCATTGAGGGGATATACAATGTCATTCGATAAGGACACACGTAATCTCCTGGCAAATATCGTCGCCGTCTGCCGGCACCGGCTGACCGATGATGTCACGGATCAGCTCCGCGGCGTGTTCGGGCTTCACTCGGACGGTACTGTGCTGCCTTTGGAAAAACTAACATACCTGTCGCCCGATCAGAGCGAAGCGGCCCGTCGCCTGCGCGATCTTCTGAACCACTACACCGTAGGCGCCGCAGGAAAGGAAGCGGCCCGTCGTGAGGCCGGCTTCAAACGCATGGTATTGGAAATCTCCTTCACCATCCTTAACCGCTTGGCCGCCCTGCGTCTTTGTGAGGAACGCGACTTGGTCGTCGAATGCGTCCGAAAAGGAACGACTTCGGCGGGTTTTCAGATGTTCGAACTCATTTCCGGGAGCGCCTTCGGCGGGCGGTACGACACTTATCGTGTCTTCCTTGAATGCCTTTTCGACGAATTCGCACTCGACCTGGGTGTTTTGTTCGACCGTTCAACTCCTCAGTCGTCGGTGTTTCCCAGCGAACGCTGCATGGAAGATGTTCTGCTCGAGCTCAACAAGCCGGAACTTTCGCATCTTTGGTCCGAAGACGAGACCATCGGCTGGATTTATCAGTATTTCAATCCGAAAGAAGAGCGGGATGCCATGCGTAAGGCATCACGATCGCCTCAGAATACCAGAGAGATGGCCGTCCGAAATCAGTTCTTCACGCCGCGGTACGTCGTCGAGTTTCTCGCGGACAACACACTGGGGCGCATCTGGTACGAAATGCGCAAAGGCGCCACGTCCCTCATGGAGGAGTGCCGCTACCTTGTGCGAAGGCCAAACGAGGTGTTTCTGCCGAAAGGTCGAAAGATCCCCGCCGACAAAGGCGGTGAAACAGAGCTTTCCCAAGAGGAACTGCTCAAGCGTTCGGTTTACATCGAGCACAGGCCGCTGAAAGACCCGCGCGATCTGCGCATCCTCGACCCGGCAAGCGGATCGGGCCACTTCCTGCTCTATGCATTCGACCTGCTGGAGCGGATTTATGAAGAGGCCTGGGGAGATCCTGATAGTCCGAAATCCGAGGCCACAGGACGGACATTGCAGGAGGACTTCG
>CAZSKE010000365.1:0-3140 GCA_964607325.1 uncultured bacterium
GTTTCCCGCGACGAACTCCTCGGGATTGGCGGACGCTTTGGAATCGGGAGGAATCCATTACGGTGTTTCGGGCGGCCAACGCGGCGAGATTCTGCGCGCCATTATCGAGAGAATCTCCTCCCTGCGTTCAGAGGACCGGGAGATCCTGTCGCAAATCCTGGGATCGAGGGAAGACTTGGGGTGCGTCGGTATCGGAAAAGGCATCGCCATCCCCCATGTGCGCCACCCGGCGGTTCTGGCCGAGGAAAAAGCCATTCTGGCGCTGGCTTTTCTGACCCACCCACTGGATATGAAGGGACCCGACGGAACGGAAGTGGATACGTTGTTCTTCCTGATCAGTCCCAATGTCGCATCCCATCTGCGTTGGGTCGCAAAATTGGCCGCCGCCCTGAGGGACTCATCCTTCTTGGAGGCCATTCGTGGTCGGCGAAAAGAGGATGAAATCCTGCGTTTGGCTCGTTCATTTGACGAGAAGGGCCCCCCCAAACCATGAGCGCCGAGATGACCCTCTTGATGAGCGCCCTTCTCGCGCTGTCGTTCGGTGGCGCGGCTTCGTTGGCGCTGGGATCGAGACGTTTGGCCCGGAAAGTCGGCCCGGTTTCCACGGTCGTGGGTTGCCTGTTAGGTCTTGTCTCCGCGGTTTTTTCCCTCGGGGGTTCCGTTGAATTCTTGAGCATGCCCTGGAATGTCCCCTTCGGTTCCTTCCGCGTGGGGATGGACGCGCTTTCGGCTTTTTTCCTCCTGCCCGTTTTCGGCCTGGGGGCCTTGGGCGCCGTTTATGGGTATGGATACCTCCAAACCTCCGAGCACGGGAAATCCCACGGCTTCCTCTGGTTCTTCTACAACTTCCTGATTGCCAGCATGGCTCTCGTGGTGGTGGCGCGCAACGCCGTTCTTTTCCTCGTCGCGTGGGAAATCATGTCCTTGACAGCGTACTTTCTCGTGACCGCCGAGGATTCAAAACCCGAGGCGCGACAAGCCGGTTGGACTTATCTCGTCGCCACCCATCTCGGAACCGTTTTCATCATGTTTCTCTTCCTGCTTCTGGGGAACGGGATGGCCACGCTTGACTTCGGGGTTCTGTCGGCTTCGACCCCCCGTCAGGCCGGGCTGGTCTTTATCCTGGCGTTGGTGGGGTTTGGGGCCAAGGCGGGATTCGTTCCCTTTCATGTGTGGCTTCCGGAAGCCCATCCCGCCGCCCCCAGTCATGTTTCAGCGGTCATGTCCGGGGTGATGATCAAGATGGGGATCTATGGATTGATACGAGTCTTGATCTTCCTGGGCGAGCCGCCCGTCTGGTGGGGATGGGTTCTGATCGGCGTGGGATTGGTTTCCGGGGTCATGGGCGTGTTATTCGCCTTGGCGCAACACGACCTCAAACGGCTTTTGGCGTACCACAGCGTGGAAAACATCGGAATCATCACGATGGGTATCGGCTTGGGCGTGCTCGGCATGAGTTTGCATTCCCCCGTATTGACCGTTTTGGGATGGGCGGGGGGACTTCTCCACGTGGTGAACCACGCCTTGTTCAAGGGGTTGCTTTTTTTCGGGGCCGGGTCCGTGTTGCGCGCGACGGGTTCCCGCGATTTGGATCACTTGGGGGGTCTTCTCAAGCCGATGCCGATCACGGGCGCCACATTTTTGATTGGCGCGGCGGCCATCTCCGGTCTTCCGCCGCTGAACGGGTTTGTGAGCGAATTTCTTGTCTTCACGGGATCCCTGCGTGGCGGCGTGTTCCTGGGGCCACAGGCGGCTTTGCCGTCTTTCGCGATCCTCGCTGGGCTTGGTTTGATCGGGGGATTGGCCGTGGCTTGTTTCGCCAAGGTCTTCGGAATGGTTTTCCTAGGGGAGCCAAGGGCTGAAAAAGCCCCCAAAACCGTTGAATCCAACAAGTGGATGACAAGTCCGATGATCTTGGCGGCCTTGGGGTGCCTCACGGTGGGCTTGGGGGCCCCGATTTGGGTGGGGGGAATGATGCCGGTTTTGCGGACCCTGGGAATCCAATCGGAAGCCCCCCTTCAGGATTCGGTCGGAGCGTTATGGGTGTTCACGGGAGCCGCCGGTATTCTCCTGGGTTTGATCGTGCTTCTCGTGTTTGTTCGCCGTTCCCTGTTCCGGGGCCGCCGGGTGGAAAAAAGCGGCACTTGGGATTGTGGTTATCTCAAACCCACACCGCGCATGCAATACAGCGCCTCCTCGTTCGCCGATCCTTTGGTGAGATTGTTCGCGTCGCTCCTTCGCACCCAAAGGCGCGTTCAGCCGCTTCAGGGACTTTTTCCAAGCCAGGTTCTTTTTTCCACGGAAACCCCCGACGTTTTCAAGGAAAGGTTTTTCGCTCCTTTGTTTCGAGGCGTCGCGGGAGGGTTATCCAAGTTCCGTTGGCTTCAGGCGGGTCGGGTCCACCTTTACGTTCTTTACATCGCGTTGACCTTGCTGGCGCTCTTCCTGTGGAGGCTTCCGTGAATCCGGCCTCTTGGCTTCATCCAACGCTGGCGCTCGTGTTGTCGCCACTGCTTTTCGGTTTGATCCAGCGCACCAAATCCGTGTTCGCCGGGCGGAAAGGCCCGCCGCTTCTACAGCCCTATCACGACTTGTTCAAGTTGCTTCAAAAAGGCGCGATCTATAGCCGTACCACCACGTGGATTTTCAAGGTCGGGCCCCTGGTCGGGTTATCATCGATGTGTCTAGCTTTGTTCCTTTTGCCGGGGGGCCCTTCTCCCGCCTTGTTGGGTTTTCAGGGGGATTGGATTCTGCTGGTTTATTTGCTCGGATTGGCGCGCTTTTTCACCATTCTGGCCGCGCTGGATACCGGCTCCAGCTTCGAGGGAATGGGAGCCAGCCGGGAGGTTTTGTTTTCGGCGATCACCGAACCCGCGTTGTTGCTGGCGTTGGGAGCGGCCGCGCGCCATTCCGGGAACGAGTCACTGTCCGGAGCGCTTCCGTGGGCTTCCGTCGTCACCTGGCCGGAGTCCCTCGCCGTCCTGACGCTTCTTGCGGGCGCTTTGATGATCATTTTTCTCGCGGAAAACTCGAGGATTCCCGTGGACGACCCTAATACGCACTTGGAACTCACGATGATCCACGAAGTCATGGTCTTGGACCACGGGGGCCCGGATTTCGCCTTCATCCTGTATGGGTCC
>CAZSKE010000366.1:0-3117 GCA_964607325.1 uncultured bacterium
CGCAGGTAATGCGCGTCGAACTTGACGTGCTTCTTCCAATCGAGCCCCGCGTAGCCGAAGGCCACCTGGACGAATTCCCGCACGGAATGCGTCTCGCCGGTGGCCGCCACGTAATCGTCGGGTTTCGGTTGCTGGAGCATGAGCCACATGGCCCTCACGAACTCCTTGGCGTCTCCCCAGTCCCGCTTGGCGTCGAGGTTTCCGAGGTGGAGCTCCCGCTGGAGGCCCATCTTGATGCGGCCGACCGCCCGCGTGATCTTGCGCGTCACGAAGGTCTCGCCGCGCCTCTCGCTCTCGTGGTTGAACAGGATGCCGTTGGAGATGTGCAATCCGTACGCCTCGCGGTAGTTCTTGGCGGCCCAGAACGAGTACAGCTTGGCGACCGCGTAGGGGCTCCGGGGATGGAAGGGGCTTTTTTCGTTGTAGCCCTTCTTGGGGCAATCCACGCCCCCGTAAAGCTCCGAACTGCTGGCCTGGTAGAACCGCGCCTTGGGGCAGGCGCTCCGCATGGCTTCGAGCAGTTTCATGGTGCCCACGCCGGTCACTTCCCCGGTGTACTCGGGGAGGTCGAACGACACGCGCACATGGCTCATGGCGCCCAGGTTATAGATTTCCCGCGGCTGGATCCACGCCAGAAGCTTGGCCAGCCCGGAGGAATCCGACAGGTCGCCATAATGGAGGAAAAGGGTTTTTTCCATCACCTTGGGATTGCGATAGATGGGGTCAATGCGGTCGCGGTTGAAGGTCGAGGATCTGCGCACGAGGCCGTGGACCTGGTATCCCTTCGACAAGAGCAGTTCGGTGAGGTAACTGCCGTCCTGTCCCGTCACTCCCGTGATGAAGGCCCTGCGTTGCCCTTTTTTTGTTTTGCGTGCCATGGTATCTCCGAGGTAATACGATTCGAACTGTTTCTAGCGACATCTAAGTTATTCTCCCTCTCCCTCCGAGGGAGAGGATGAAGGTGAGGGTGACTTGCGGATATTGAATTCCCCCTCACCCTGCCCCTGCCACCCTGAGCCTGTCGAAGGGCTCCCCGATAGGGCGAGGGTTCAGAAACGAAACTGCATCATTCTATCGCAGAAACGGGCGGTCTCCATTTCGGAATCCGCCCGTTTTTTCGGCTATCCGTCATCCGCGATTTGTTATTACTTCACGTCCGCCTGGCCCCACAGATCGGGGTTGTCATACGCGTCCACCGTGGCGTTCCAGAACAGGTGCGCGTCGCGCACGCCCGCCTCGCCCGCCTTGGCCAGGGCCGCGTCGAACTTATAACTCTTGCCGGGAGCCCAATCGCATTCCTTGAAGTTCGACAGGGGCACGATTCCGGTGACCACGTAACCCTTGGCCGAGGGCGTCGCCTTCATCTCGGCGCCCGTCAGGTCGACGCCGAAGGCGCGGATGACCGGCTTGCCGGTCGCGCTGGTGGGCACCAGAAGGATCTGGTAGTCCCATTCCGACTTCTTCATGCGGCTGGTCTTCAACATCGAGGACTTCGACGACAGGTACAGCTCGAGCGCGTCGCCGTTCCAGACGTTGTCGTAGGCCTGCTTGTTCACCGGGCCGCGGCCTTGGGTGACCTCGCAAGCGATGTACAGGTTCTTGCCGTCCTCGGCCAGCCTCAGGTCACCCGACAGGTCGGCGTCGTTCTTGACGCGTCCGCTGGCGAGATGCGCGGGATTTTTGGCGGAAAGACGGATCGAGGGGACGTCGGCGAAGGAAGCCATGGTCCCGTCGTTCGCGAGCGGCTTGGCGACATGCTGGATGATGGCGGGGCCCGGGGCCTCGATGCCCTTCACGACCGCCTTCTTCTCGGCCACCTTGGCCTTCACGACGGCCTTCTTGGCCGCCACCTTGGCCTTCACGGCCTTGTGTTTCACGGCCGATTCGGGTTTCTGGTTATCCAACGCCTTGCCGGGGGCGACGTCGTCCGCCGCGAATACCCCACCAACCGACACGAACAAGCCAAGCGCCATCACCGCGATCCAAAGACTCTTCATCAAAAGCCTCCTGGAGGGATTAAAGAAGGACGTCTCTCAAAACCGTTTCACTCCAAGAACCCCAAGGGATGTAAGGGTGAATTCCGCGGTTCCCTTGGAATGCTTGAAGCCTTGAAGTGGGCTCAAAGGGTCATGAACAGCCTCAAACCGAAACCTTCCCCTAGTTGAAAGCCTCCGTGGCCCAAGGGGATATTCTATGCATTGCGAACCCCCAACGCAAATGGGTTGAAAAGCGCTAGGGGCGGCTGGGGATGGATAACAGCTAAAAAACCGCGTGGAACCGACCCGCGCCGCGCCAGCGAACACCTCAGGTCCGCGCAAGGTTGGGGAGGGTTTGAAGGGGATGAGGCGAAGGAGAGGGGGCGCGCGCTTTTTCGCGACCCAAAAGCGCGCCTGTCATTCTCGATCGTTCAACGGCTCCCGCCGGTTGCCTCTGTCGGGAACCGGCTACGGGCAGTAGTCGGCCGTGATGCAGGCCTCGCCATTTATGAACGTGTAACTGCTCGAGACGGAATACGTCGAAGGCCAACTCGCGTGGGAAATGTCGCTCGTGACAATGGCGTAACCCGCCCTCCCATCCCGCAGGCTGACACCCACCCCGGCGTAGGCCAGGAAATAACGTCCGGCCGCCAGGGGCGTGTCGGGGATGTCGAACCTCGCCCAGCCGTTCCCCACCACCTGGATATCCGACACGACGATCAGAGTCCCCGGCGTTCCCGCGTTGTACGTGTAGATTCCCGCGCGTCCCAAGGAACCATAACTATATTGACCCGTCAGGGCGATCACCGTGGCGTTCATCGGCAGGTCAAAAGCCGTCGTCAAAAAGTAATCCATGCCCCAGCTGTTATTCCCCGACGTGTTGTTCCCAATCACCATGGGCGGATAACACATCCAGGTGGCGGTCGGCGTGCCGGTGGTCGTGGGGGTGAGAGTGGTCGTGAAAGTGTTTGTATAGGACGGCGTAGCCGTGGGCGAGGGCGTCTCGGTGAAGGTGGGCGTCGAGGTGGGGGTGTAAGTCGCCCCGTCGGCCAGGCAGTACTCGGCGTAAATACAGGCCTCCGAGCCCGACACCGTGGTAAAGGACCCGACGAAGGTTTCGGGCCAATCACTCACCGGGATT
>CAZSKE010000367.1:0-1370 GCA_964607325.1 uncultured bacterium
GGGTGGGGTTCCCTGGCAGGGGGGGCCCGCGGGCCCCGCGCCCCCGGACGGCATGCCTTACCCCGCGGGCGAGCCCGTCAAGGTGCAGACCATCCGGCGGACGGAACCCAAGGTGGGTCGCAACGACCCTTGTCCATGTGGCAGCGGCAAGAAGTATAAAAAGTGCCATGGGGCCTGAGAGGCTTCACGGCGCGATGGGCCGTCGGCTGTCGGCTTCAACTGAAAACCGAATAAGGATGACCGACCCCGCGAGAGGGAAACGCATGTATCGATATCTGCTGACGGCGATTTGTGTTCTCGTGGCGGTGGGGTGCGGGAAAATCGGGCCCGCCAAGTACGATACCGACGGCCCGATCGCCGACGGCGATATGCTCATCGACTCCTCCATCGGCGACGCCAAGAACCTCAACCCTCCCCTGGTGTCCGAGACGGCGGGGGGGGATATCGCCGGGCTGGTTTTCGGCGGCCTGCTTCGTTACAAACCCGATTTGACCCGCGAAGGCGCTCTGGCGGAAAAGTGGGACGTTTCCGCCGACGGGCGCGTCATCACGTACCACCTGCGGAAAGGCGTGAGGTTCCATGACGGCGTGGAAATGACCGCCGAGGACGTGGTTTTCACCTGGAAATGCTACGTGGACCCCAAGGTCCAGACGCCGTTCTCGTCGGATTATCTCGACATCGTTTCGGTGAAGGCGTTGGATCGCCACACCGTTCGCGTGACCTACAAACGCGCTTTCGCCCCCGCCCTCGATAATTTCGGCTCCATCCTTCCGAGGCACCTCTTGGAAGGGAAGGACCTCAACAAGGCGGAATTCAACCGCTCGCCCGTGGGGACGGGGCCCTACAAGTTCGTCGAGTGGAAGACCGACCAGAAAATCGTGCTGGAAGCCAATCCGGACTATTGGGAAGGCGCGCCCCACGTGAGACGGTTCACGATGAGGATCATCCCGGACCAATCCACCCAGTTCCTGGAACTCCTGAACGGCGGGTTGGACGCCTTGGGCGCCTGGACGAGGCGTGGATTGACCCCCGAGCAGTACCAGACCCAATCCAAGACGGCCCGGTTCACGAAGGCGTACGATAAGTACGATTCGGACGACTTGGTTTATTACTACATCGGATGGAACCCTCGACGGCCCTTCTTCGCCGACAAGCGGGTCCGCCGGGCCCTGACCATGGCCATCGACCGCCAAGCCTTGGTGGACAACGTGCTGTACGGCCTTGGAAGCGTGGTCACCGGGCCTTTCTACGCGGGTTCCTGGGCGACCGACCCCGGGGTGAAGCCCTTGCCCTTCGACACGGAAGGCGCGAGGAAGCTCCTGGAGGAAGCCGGGTGGAAGGACACCGATGGGGATGGCTTGTTGGACAAG
>CAZSKE010000367.1:1380-3116 GCA_964607325.1 uncultured bacterium
CGCGGGACGAAAGACGCCTTTCCAATTCACGCTCATGACCAACCAGGGCAACAAGATCCGCGAGCAGGTGGCCACGATCGTCCAGGCCCAATTGAAAACCATCGGGATCCAAGCCGATATCCGGATTTTCGAGTGGACCACTTTCCTCACCGAGTACGTGAACAAGAAGAATTTCGACGCGTGCGTGCTGGGGTGGAGCCTGTCCTTGGACCCGGATGTCTTCGCCATCTGGCATTCCAGCCAGACAGGCGAATACCAGTACAACCACGTGAGTTACTCGAATCCGGAGGTGGACCGGTTGTTGGTGGAGGGACGCTACACCTTGGATCAGGGCAAGCGCCAGGCGATCTACCGTAAGATCCACCACCTCCTGGCCGACGACCAGCCCTATACCTTCCTTTTCGCGCCCTACAACCTGACGGCGGTCCATAAACGTTTCAAGGGAATCACCTACCATCGTTTCGGCGGGATCGGTTGGGACACCCAGAAATGGTACGTTCCGCAAAGCCTTCAAAAATACCAACTCCAACCCTAGCGGGACGCTCAAAAAGTCCCCTGCCGGGGCCTTTTCAGCGTCCCGCGAGAAGGCGGCCCGCGGTCGGCGGGCCACCGGGTCTAGCTTTAAGAACCCTCAACGAATAACCGTCGGCTCGCGGCCGACGGTCGGGAGTTGACTCGATGCGGCGGTACGTGATCCGACGGCTTCTCATGATGATCCCCCTCCTGCTGGGGATCTCCCTCCTGACGTTCGGCATTGTTCAGCTGGCGCCTGGCGACGCGGCCACGTTGGACGTCGCCATGAACCAGAAAGTGGACCCTTCGTATGTCCAGCGGCTCCGGGAATCCTACGGCCTCAACGACCCCTTCTTGATCCAGTACGGGAAATGGGTGGGGCGCTTGGCGACCCTCGATTTCGGGACTTCCTTCAAGGACAATCGCCCCGTCCTGGACTTGATCGTCGAAAGGTTGCCCGCCACCTTCCTTCTTTCGGGACTTTCGTTGGCCCTGCTTTTCCTGATCGCGGTGCCGCTTGGCTTGGCCGCCGCGGTGCGGCAAAACACGGTTTTGGACAGGTGCGTCGCCGTTTTCACCTTCGTGGGCTTTTCCATGCCGGGCTTCTGGGTGGCGTTGCTTTTGATGCTCTTGTTCGGGGTCCAGTGGGGTCTCGTCCCGATTTCGGGCATGGTGAGCCTCGAACACGAATCGCTTTCCGCCTGGGGCAAGGTGGTCGACCTGTTGTCGCACCTGGCGTTGCCCCTGATCGTCACCACGTTCGGCGGCCTCGCCTCGGTTTCCCGATACGCGCGCACGAGCATGCTGGAGGTGATCCGGCAGGACTACATCCGCACCGCGCGCGCCAAGGGACTGCCGGAGCGTACCGTGATATTCCACCACGCCCTCCGAAACGCGCTTGTCCCCATCGTGACGCTCTTGGGGTTGTCGTTGCCGGCGTTGATCGGGGGCAGTTTCATCATCGAGACGATCTTCGCGTGGCCCGGGATGGGACGCCTGGGTTTCGAGGCCGTCATGAGCAAAAACTACCCGATCATCATGGGCATCGGCGTCATCACGTCGTTCCTGACCCTGACGGGAAACCTCCTGGCCGATATCGGTTACGCTTGGCTCGATCCGAGGGTGAAGTATGAGTGAGCGGCCATCCGAAACGAGGGGATCGAAAACGGGCGTTTGGGAACTCGCGCGCGCGCACCCTCTCCTGGCGACCGGGTTGGCGGTGG
>CAZSKE010000368.1:0-613 GCA_964607325.1 uncultured bacterium
TATTCCCACGCCCCCGTGGATTTTTCGAGAAAAACATCCTCGCCGGTCCTCTCGTAAGCGTTGAAGAAGCCGACCATCCCCTCCGCCTGCATCCACCATTCCTTGCCGGGTACCGGCGTTCCGTCGGCCTCCCTTTCGTTCGAGACGCCTCCCGCGGCGTCGAGGCCCTCCGCGAGCGCCGCCCGGGCCATCTCGATGGAAACAGACTCGATTTTTTTCCTCAGGCTTCCCGGACCGATCCGTTCCGCGGCCTCGGACAAAAGCCAACTGCCCTCGATGTCATGGCCGTAGGAAGTCTTGCCCGAAACCTCGTTCCAGGCGTTGTCGAAAAACAACCCGAAATGGCGGTCGGGCCGGATGATTTTTTCCAGGAAAACCTCCAGCAGGTTTTCCAAGGCCTCGATCACGGGCGCCCCCGGGGCTTGTTGGGCCAGGTTCGAGTACGCTTCCAATATATGAAGGTTGGTGTTCATGCTCTTGGGGGTGTTCAGGTCCTTGTCCGAAAGCCGGATATCCTCGACCGGCGTCCAATCCTCCCCGAGCGCCTCGAAATACCCTCCGTGGACCCGGTCCCTTCCGCGCTTTTCCACCAGGTCGAAGAGCGTTTGGGCCT
>CAZSKE010000368.1:623-3099 GCA_964607325.1 uncultured bacterium
TCCAGCAACGCCAGCTCGACCGACTCGCGTGCCAAGAGCGTTTGGGCCTCCTCCAGGGGTTTCCGGTCCCCGGACGCGCGCGCGAATTCGGTGAAGGCGTAGATCATGAAGGCTTGGGCGTAGAACTTCTTGACCTTCTCGACGGGCGCGCCCTTGTGGTCCACCCGCCAATAAACGCCGCCGTGCTCCCGGTCGAGGAAATGGCTACGGATGAAGCGGTATATCCCATCGGCCGCCCGCAGGTATTCCGCTTTTTCGATCGCTTGATGGGCCCGCGAGAAGGTCCAAAGGACGCGCGAGGCCAGGATGGCGCCCTTGTCGGCCCGGGGGTCGGGCGCGCCGTCGCCGTCCACGCGGCCGTTGAAACCGCCCGAGCCGAGGTCGACGACGTTCTTCAACCAGAAGGGAAGGATGTCGCCTTCCAGTTCCGCCAGCGCTTCTCGGCGGTATTTTTCCAGGCCGGATGATTTCACGCCCAAGGACGCCTCAGTGGTGGAGGGTGTTCGGGGGGTATTCTATGCCACGACGGAATGTTTTGGGCGTGAAGGCGGGCGAATGCCCTTGAAAACCCGAAACGGACGCATAATGCCCGCCGTGGACCCGGTCCCTTCCACGCTTTTCCACCAGGTCGAAGAGCGTTTGGGCTTCCTCCATGGGTTATCCTTCTCCGTCCTTTGACGGATCACCCTGAAGGCTCGTCTTCGAGAGGATGAAGCCCGCGCGCGATGCCCAAAAGACTGTGGACCGGGCGCCGATTCTCCTCTTAAAATACCCCATCCTCTTTGAAAGGTGATTCCATGAGCGGAAATCAAAAGATGATCATTTGGATCCTCGCGATCCTCGTCGTGGCGGGAATCGTGGTGTTTACCGTGAATTCTTGCAACAGCAACTCGGATGTCAAACAAGCGACCGACTTGATCAAGCAGTTCGTGCCGAAATAAGGGGGGATTCGAAACCCGTGACCGAATTCATCGACGACTCGCGGTATTCCAAGGGCACGGGCATCTTCTCCGTCTACGAGAATGTCAAGCTCTCGACGGACGTCAAGAAACGGTGTAACGAGTTGTACGATCTGGGCAACGACACCGTCTTGGCCAACAATTTTTTCATCCTCGGTGTCATCCCTTACCCCGCGTTGGGCGCGGTGGGCGTGACCGAGGTGCTGAAGTATTCCTGGATCCTTTCTGAATCCCACCGCGTCCTCATCTACGACCCTTCGACCCAGGTGCTTATCGACGAGCTGTACACCTGTTGCCCCGTGAAGGATGGGCGCGTCATGTTCGAGCGCACCAATAAGCGGTTGGGAGCGCCGGTGCAGACCTTCACCCTGAAGGAGATCGTCAACAAGGAAATGGCGATGAAGGAGGAGCCGGACAAGCTTTTCCACTCGGTGCCGGACGCCGCGCAGAAATTGGGATTGAAACCGCGGAAGAACTACTGCGTTTCCTGTGTGTTCTTCGACATGCCCGAACGCCAACTGGACGAGGACAGCCTCGAACAGACCCTGACTCGCGCCTTGAACAAGGACGACCAGAAGCCCGTGATCGAGTCCACCTGCCGGTACGACCCCCAGGGTTACACATACATCCACCAGTCCCCCAAGCACTTCGCGGGGCTCCACAGCTACCCCGGCACCCTCAAGTCGGCGCACTTGAGCGTGATCGGCTCGGGGAGCGCGATCCTGTCCGTGTTGGACGACGTGGAGGATGTGGTTTACAAACGGCGGAAGACGGAACCCACCATCAGCGTGAAGATCGTCGCGGAAGATTTCTGATAACCCGCCGTCGGCGATCCGGGGGAAGCCAACGCGGTTCGCGACCTTGTTGACCATGGCGTCAAGCCGCCCACCCAACGCGAACTCCTGGGTCTTCCTCAAGGTTGGGTGACAAATGTCGCGCGGGGTGGGCCGGGGCCTCAGTCGTGAAACCACGCGTATTATGTTATGGTGTTCCCCACGGTTGATCGAAGGGGGAAGACATGCCCGAAGAGAAAAAAGTGGAGCGCATCACGTCGACCCACGGGCCCCGAGTGCCTCGGGACTGGGTCGAAACGGCCGCGTATTATCACTGGGAGAAAAATGGCCGTCCTCACGGAAACGACTTCTCCGACTGGTTGAGGGCGGAAGCGGAGATCCTCGAAAGCCTGGACGCCGCCCGAAAAAAGGACTCCGAACCACCGCCACAAAAATCCAAGCCGAAGAACGCCTGAACAAAGCCATCTGAAACACGCGACTCGCGAAGCTCAAAACGCGTTGAGTCCTGAAAGAACCCGGAGAAGAACCATGGCACCCCCCTCGGAGCGGACGATCACTTGCGCTGAAATCGGGAGGATCATCGCCGATGAGTTTTTGCGTGACGTCGAGGGGGCGTTCGGCGAGTTAAACAAGGAATGCGTGTATACCGTAAAGCCGGATAGGAAACAGGCGTTTTCTTTCCTTCTGTACGTCCATTGGTTTTCGGTCTTGGATATCACGCGC
>CAZSKE010000369.1:0-3095 GCA_964607325.1 uncultured bacterium
CCGGCTGGCACCCTTCGATACGAGATTTTGAAGATCGATGTCGTTTGTTGAATGAAGCGATCGTTCCAGACCCGTTACGCCCGGCAGTGGATTCTCCCGGGGGTGGGAGCGTCGGGGCAACAAACCTGGAGCGACAGTGTTTTTCTACTGTCGGGTTCCGGAACGGCCGCGGAATCCTGCCGGGAAGCCCTGGTCCGAGCGGGCGCCGGACACGTCCACGCTTGGGACGGGTCGGAAGCCTCACACGACGCGTTTCATTTGGTTCTTTCCTCCGACCCCGCGACAAGACTTCAGGCCTCCCGGGCCGCCCGACGGTCCCGGCGGCCGGCCCTTTTCGGTTGGACCCTTCCAGGGGGTTACGCCCTCGCGTTGTTTCCCCATCGGAAAAAATGCCCTTGTTATGAGTGCTTCTTGTCCTCGAATCCGAAATCCATCGCCCGAAACGAATACGCCTGGGAAGGCCCTTTAGGGGCGCACGCGGCCTCCGAGGCCCTTCTCGCCATCCTGTCAGCCTCCCCGATCGAGAACCAGGCGTGGCTCACGTACGGCGGCACGGGTCAATCGTTGAAACACGCGGTGCGAGCCACGAGCCTCTGCGCGGCCTGTGACGCCGACCCCGGAGGAAAGCCTTGAAAGCCCAAGGGGAATCGGGGGAAGTCTCCCTTTCCATCCGGAACGCTTCCATCCTGATCGTGGGAGTGGGGGGGCTGGGGTGCTCCGCGGCCCTGGAACTGTCCCGCGCGGGGGTGGGTCGGTTGGGACTCATGGACCCGGATTCCGTCGACGGTTCCAACCTCCACCGTCAGGTCCTCTATGAGGAGGACGACATAGGAAATCCCAAGGCCGAGGTCGCGGTCCGTCAATTGAGAAATCGATACCCCGCGGGACGCTTCGAGCCCCTCCCAAAAGCGTTTTCCCATTCGGACGGGGAAGCCACCCTCCGGGGTTACGACCTGGTGATCGACGGTCTGGACCGAATGGACAAGAAACATTTGTTGAACGACGCTTGCGTGACGGCGGGGAAGCCCTTCGTTCACGCGGGTGTCCTGCTTTTCGGAGGGCAGGTTTTGGCGGTGCGTCCCGGTGTCACCGCTTGCCTGCGCTGTCTTCTTCCGTCGAGCCACTCCACGGAACCCGCATCCATTTCCTCGACCGCCGGCATCCTGGGTCCGGTCGCCCAATGGGTTGGATACTGGCAGGCCCGCGAGGCCGTCCGACTTCTTTCGGGCGACGCGAAACCGTATCTATGGTCGCTCGACGCTCTTCGCCGGGAAATCCACGCTTCGGAAACCGAACGGAACCCCACCTGCGCGGTTTGCGGCGGCGCCTCATGAGAAAAACAGTCCTCCCCCGCGAACCCTCCCGTTCCAAACAAGCCGCCACGGTCCTGTTCGCGGTGGCTTGGGTCGTCCTCGCCGTGCGATTCCTGATGAACACGGCTCCCATGCTTCAACGGGTGACCTGCCCCGTCCAAGTGCAACAGGACGAGGCTTTGCACGTGGATTTCGCGCGGCGCGTCACTCAAGGGAAAAGCCCCTACCCGGATTTCCATTCCGGGGCGCCTTATGTCCATTGCTCCTATCCACCTTTGTATTACGCGGCGCAAGCGGCCTTGATGCGCTCGGGTTTCGGTCTTTTCCAGTCGGGCCGATGGATCTCCCTGGCGGCCTTGCTCGGCGCGCTCGCCTTGTTGATTGTTTGGGGACGGGAACGGTGGCGAGGACCCTGGCGATGGATCGGGGCGCTTTTGATCGCGGCCTCGCCCACCTGGAACACCTGGGCCACGGTGGACCGTTCGGACGTCCTGATGATTTTCCTCAACCTCGCCGCCTTGACCGTTTGGGTCTTGCGGGTGGAAACACCCGTCAAGGAAACCGCGGTCACCGGTCGTTGGGCTTTTCTTTCCGGATGTCTTCACGCGGCGGCGCTCATGACCAAGCAAACATCCCTGCTCCTGGGGGTGGCCATCGTCCTCGCCTGTATCCCGCGGCGTCGTTGGAAACGTTTAGGGGCTTTCGCGCTAGGCGCTTACGGCCCCGCCGCCCTTTTGACCGGCATCCTGGTGTCATGGACCGACGGCTTGTTCTGGAAACACACCGTGGTCTGGTCCCAAAGCCTTTTCGACGGGCACCGTCTTTTCCTTTTTCTGGCGGGACCTTGGCTCCTGGAATGCGGCGCCCTCGCCTTTCTCGGGGTTGCCGCGTGGATCGCGGGAAAACGCCCGCCGCTCGTGGTGACGTCCTACGTTGTCCTTCAAACGCTCTTCCTGGCCTCTTTGGGGCGTGTGGGTAGCGCGGAAAACTACTACTTGGAGTTCCTGCTGGCCGCGAGCTTGTTTTGTTGCGAGGGGTGGGGAAGGGAGTCCCCTGGGCGCGTCCCCTGGATCGCGGCGATCCCCTTGGCGCTCCTATCGTTGATTTGGATCTTTCAACCAACCCTCCGCGTGCCCCCGGACACCGAGATCGCGATGAAACGCGATGTGGCCGTTCGGTTGGAGGGCAAAGGCCCGGTACTGCTTCTCGACACGGACCTCGCCCTCATGACGGGTCGTGAGGTCTGGTACCACCCTTCGACCTTCGGAGTCCTCTTCAGCATGGGCGCCTGGGATGCCTCCACGTTGGTCCGGGATCTGGGCCGGAAAAACGTGGAATGGGTGGAGGTCTATGGGGATCCCCACGAGGGAAGGCTCCCCCCGCCCGTGCAACAGGCGATTCAGGACCATTACGAAACGGCTTTTATCTTGTACGGCCGGAATTGGATGAAACCCAAGGCGGGGTCGCCCCAAAATCCCTGACAACCGTTTTGCCCCTCGTGGGGCGCGGAATCTCCCTTGTTTAACGTTGATCCGCACATTCTTTTGCCCCGGACGCTGATACAATCGTGTCACCTTTACCGATACCGAGAGGTTTTTGATTCTCCATGGCGACCCCCCTCATTATCCACGGCCATTTCTACCAGCCGCCACGGGAAAACCCGTGGACGGACGTGATCGACGAGCAGCCTAGCGCCGCGCCCTATTCCAACTGGAATGACCGGGTGTATTACGAGTGTTACCGGCCCAACGCTTTCGCGCGCGTGATGGATTCCCAAGGACG
>CAZSKE010000370.1:0-3081 GCA_964607325.1 uncultured bacterium
CCAGCGGTTTTTCCAAACGTTGCCCGCGAGGCCCTTCGCTTCCACGCTCCTCGTCGCCACGCCCACCAAGGTGAAAGCCAGGGCGCCCACCAGAAACGAAAAGCAGGCGTGTGGCGCGAACCCGCTCTCGGCGATCACCCATTTGCTGGACAAGCCGCTGAACGTAAGCGTGAAAGCCGACGCGATCCCCCACCAGGACCAATGGCCGCTCCCGTAGAGCCACACGGCCCCCGCCACCACGAACGACACGCCCAGGGCCAGGGAAATCGTCATGGCTTCGCCAAGAAGCCAGGTCGCGAAAAGCGCCGTGAAAAAAGGCGTCACATTGGACAGGGCATAGGTGCCATAGTAATCCTTGCGAACTCCGCGCGCCAAGGCCCAGACTCCGAGGGATTCCAACAAACCGCTGGCGGCGCTGGCCGCCCACCAACGCGCCGAGTAGTCGTGCCAAACGGGTATCGCCAACGGCAGAAGGCAGAGCCCCACCCCCCACCGCATGGCGGCTGAAAAAGGCATCGCCCCGTCCTCGCGGACCCGTTTCTGGATCATAGCGGTCCAGAGGGCGTTGAAAACACCGGAACCCAACGTGAGCAAGACCCAATTCATTTTCAAGCCTTAAAGGCGTCGTTGGCGGTCAGGGGTCCGTCTCCGGCCTGAATCCTGACGTCTTGGCCGCCGATAACGCCGGAGGCGCGCCGCGGACTTCTGACGACATTCGCTGACCGTTGAACCCCGACCGCCGGATTACGAAACCGCCACCAGCGCCAATCCCATCAATATCAGCAACCCACCCCACGCTTTCGAACGCCAATCATCCTTTTCCCCCAAGAGAAAATAGCTCAACGGAAAGCCGAACAAGAGGTTGGCCCGGACCAACGGATTCACCTTGGACGCCGGGGCGTGAAACAAGGCCGTGTAGAACAATAGCGTCGCCACGAGCGACCAAAAAGCCACCGGTAGGATCCGTTTCATCTCGACACGAATCAATTTCCAACGGATTCGATTGCCACCCAGGGCCTCCAATGGCGAGAGCGCCACCGCGCCGACCGCGAATGTCCAGAACACGAGCACATAGGGGCCGGAATATTGGAGGGCCTGTTTCGAGGCGATCACGCTTCCCGTGGACAAGATAGCGCCGAATAACCCAGGCCAGGACCATCGGCCGAGGCGGAAGAAAACAAAGGCGCCGGCCGCCAAAAACACCCCGCCGAGGATCAGCGGAACGCCCTGGGGTTCCCCCAGAAGCCAGGGGGCGAGCAAAACGGTGAACAAAGGCGAGAGGTTGTAGAAGGCGTACGTGGAAAAGTAATCGCGTTTTACGCCTTGGGTCAGTAGCCAGATGCGGAAACCCTCGAACAAACCCGCCAGGATCATCCACCCCCACCAAGCGGCCTGAAGCGGCCAATCCCATTCGGCGAGGGCGAACGGCAGGAGAAACAGACTGGTCAAGGCGCGAAAGACGAGGGTGAACTCCCTTGAACTCAAGCGAAACAGAACGGGCTTGGACAAGGCCGTCCAAAGCGCGTTGAAAAAACCCGCCACCATGGCCATCGCGAGCCAGATCACAGTAACCTTCTTCCTTCGGAGTCCCCACGAAAAGCCATTTCACCCAAAGGCTCCCCGGTCACCAAGAAAAGGGTTTTTCCAACAGCATTTTCCCGGGCCTTGAACCACTTGAAGCGAGCCGCTCATTCGGTGGTGGTATAAAAAAGCCCGGACCCCGAAGGAGGGCCCGGGCTTCCAAATCGCCGCTTACAGGTTGTAGAAGGTCTCAATCCCGCGGTACGAGGACGCGCCCCCCAATTCCTCCTCGATGCGGATCAACTGGTTGTACTTGCAGATGCGGTCCGTGCGCGAGGCCGAACCGGTCTTGATCTGCCCAGCGTTGCTGGCCACCGCGATGTCCGCGATGGTGGAATCCTCCGTTTCCCCCGAACGATGCGAGATGACGGCCGTATATCCGGCCTGCTTCGCCATCTCGATGCATTCCAGGGTTTCCGTGAGGGTGCCGATCTGGTTGACCTTGATGAGAATGGAGTTGGCGATCCCCTTTTCAATGCCGTCCTTCAAGCGTTTGGTGTTGGTGACGAAAAGGTCGTCGCCCACGATCTGGATTTTCTTCCCCAAACGTTCGGTCATTTTCTTGAACCCGTCCCAATCATTCTCGTCAAAGCCATCCTCGATGGAGATGATCGGGTACTTTTCCACCAACTGGGCGTAAAACTCCACCATGTCGGCGGCGCTCTTTTGCTTGACCGCTTCGGCCTCCAGAACGTACTTCCCGCTCTTATAGAAACTCGAGGCGGCCGCGTCCAGGGCGATCCAGACATCCTTGCCCGGCTGGTAACCCGCCTTCTCGATGGCCTCCATGATGACTTGCAGGGCTTCTTCGTTCGATTTCAGGTTGGGAGCGAACCCGCCCTCGTCGCCCACCGAAGTGTTCAGTTTGCGGCCCTTGAGCACGGCTTTCAACGCGTGAAACACCTCGGCGCCCATGCGCAAGGCTTCCCGGAAATTAGGCGCCCCGGCCGGCATCACCATGAACTCCTGGATGTCCACGTTATTATCCGCGTGCATGCCCCCGTTCAAGATGTTCATCATGGGGACGGGCAGAGTGTGCGCGTGTCCCCCACCGAGGTATTGGTACAAGGGCAGCTTGGCCGAAATCGCCACGGCTTTGGCCGCCGCCATGGACACGCCCAGGATGGCGTTGGCGCCCAACTTGGCTTTATTGGGGGTCCCATCCAGGTCGATCATCAGGTAATCGAGGCTCCTCTGCTTCTCGGCGTCCAGGCCCTTGAGTTTGGGAGCGATCTTCCGGACGTTCTCGACGGCCTTCAGGACGCCCTTGCCCAGGTAACGCTTCTTATCGCCATCACGCAATTCCACGGCCTCGTACTCGCCCGTGGAGGCACCCGAGGGGACCGCCGCGCGGCCTAGGGAACCGTCTTGCAGAAGAACGTCCACCTCGACGGTGGGATTGCCGCGGGAATCGAGGATTTCGCGGGCTTGGACTTGCTCAATCAGGCGCTTCATGCTTCCTCCAAGGAAAATTGGGATCAGAACCACAACTGAGGAGCG
>CAZSKE010000371.1:0-3073 GCA_964607325.1 uncultured bacterium
CCGCCTTCTCGGATCTGGCGAAGATGCGGGCTTCGCGCTGGGCCGGGGTGGCGGTTTTTCGCCACACCCCATCATGTTGTCGGCGGATTTTTCGGTTCGATCGTCGGCGGTTGAGGACGAGGACTCATGATTCAAAATCGAGAATCCCGGTGGCGTTTTCCAAAGGCGATCTTGCCCCTCCTGTTCGTGCCGATGATCCTGGCGGGTTGTGGGACGTTCCGCAAACTCGGCTTGATCAGCGCGCCGGACATCGACCAACGACGTGGCGTCACCGGGACGGAGGAGTCCCCCCTCCCGCTGAATCCCTTGACCAAGTATAAATTGGTGATGGCGGCCGGGGAGTGCCGGTGGTTTCAAGTGCGCGTGCCCAAGCGTTGGTATTGGAAGGTCACGTTGACGGCGGTGTGTCCCGACAAAAGAAGCGGACGCTTGGAGGCGTCCCTCGATATCTCCGACGGGGGATGGAAACCGGTGGTCCCCTATGAGACCCGGAAGGTTTTCGACCTCGCCGGGTGGTCCGAAATGGGTGTTCGCGTGGGAGATTCCCGGCAGGGCGTCGTGGCCGCCGCCAACATCGGGCCGGAACGGCCGCTCGTCCTGAAAATATGCCAAAGCGGGGCGCCGGTTCAGGCGCTTTTGGAATTCCAGGTTTCGGCCTTTGGCGACGTCCTCTTGGCCCCGCCCCTCAAGAAAAGTCTGAAACACCCAGGGGAGTAAAGGCTTTGGCGCGAGGGTGGGACCACAACCAAGCGCTGTTAACCGGTTCCTCGCCTGATATACTGGCTCCCGTTCAAAATCCCGGCTCAGAATCCTTCCATGCTACGTAAACTATCCGTTCGAATCGCCCTTCAAGTCACGATCTCGATCCTTCTGGTCGAGGCGGTCGCGGCTGTTTTCGCGGTCCACCATGACCGGCGGGAACGGATCCAGCAATGGACCCAATCCTTTCGGATAGTGTCGAACGGCCTTTGCGAGGCGGCCGCCGCCGAGGTCAAGGAAGAGCGCCTGCGACCGCTCGACCTTTTGGTCGAGGCGATCCGCGCCCGGAACGGCGCGCCCTATCTCTCGTTGGTCGACACGGACGGCCAAATCGTGGTGGAGGCCATCGCCCCGGGATACCAACCGCCCCGGGATAAGATCTCATCCGTCCTTCGGGAGGTTCTTGGAGGAAGATCCCGGGACCCCCTGTTTTTTTCCGAGGGATCCATCCGTTGGGGCCTCATCGCGGTTCCGGTCCAGTCCGTCGGGAGGGGTTTCGAGGGCGCTTGCTTGGCCGTGTGGCCGGCGCCCGACGTGACGCGGGAATCCTGGCGCGCCGTCCTGGGCGTGGCGGGTTGGGCCCTTTTGCTGGTTCTGGTCCTCAATCTGGTTCTCATCCCCGCGATCAACGTTTTCGTGGCCCGTCCGCTCAACGAAATGAAAAACGAGCTGGCCGCCATCGGCAGTGGTGACGCGGATTTGACGCGCAAAGTCACGCCCCGCACCCAGGACGAGATCGGGGACCTGGCCCGGGGCTTCAACCTTTTCGTGGACAATATCCGCGACCTGATCCTGACGGTTCGCCAGCAAGCCGACCGGGTGGTCCAACAGGTGAAATCCTTGTCGGGCGCCTCCCAGGAACTCAACAGCATGAGCGAGGAGGTCACTCGCACGGTTCAACAGATTTCTCGGGGCGCCGAGGAACAGGCCGCCAAGGTGGGGGCGGTGCAGGACAACGTGGAGAAGATGCTCGAGGCCATGAAAGAGGCGGCCGCGCAGGCCCGCGAGGCCTCCAACTCGGCGGGCCAAGCCGCGGAAACGGCCCACGTCGGCGGGACCACCGCCAAGTCCGCCACCGAGAGCATGCGGCGGCTCAACGAGACCCTCAAGCTGGCTTCCGGCATGATGCGCCTTCTCGAGGATAAAAGCAGGCAGATCGGGCGGGTGGTGGACCTGATCTCGGGCGTCGCGGGTCAGACCAATCTGTTGGCGTTGAACGCCGCCATCGAGGCGGCTCGGGCCGGAGAGCAGGGGAGGGGATTCGCCGTGGTGGCCGAGGAGATCCGAAAACTGGCGGAGGAATCGGCCAAGTCCACCCAGGAGATTTCCGGGGTGGTTCGGCAGATCCAGGCGGACACGAAGGCCGCGGCGGAATCCATGGAACTGGGCGCGTCCGAATCCGAGGGGACCCGTGGCGCGCTTCATCAGATGTCCCGTTCCATGGAGGGGACCATTCAGGCGATCAACCAAGTCGACGAACGGAGCCGCGAGATCGCCAACCTGGTGGAGCACCACCGCCAGAAGGCCCAGCAGGCCGCCCAGGGCATTCAGGAGATCAGCGCCGTGAGCGAGGAGTACGCGGCTTCCACCCAGGAGGTCTCGGCGTCCACCGAGGAACACGCGGCCAGCCTCGAGACCATGGCGGCGGCGTTCGAGGAGCTGAATCGTGTCGCGCGCGATCTGAAGACCATCGTAGAAAAGTTCAAGGTGGATTGACGAAACGCCCGGTTGAACCGTTTGCGCCCGAGAGGTGGTTCGGCGGAGGATGTTTTTTTACACGTGTCAACCTGAAAATCCCCCCGCGGTGAATTTTTAGCCTGGCCAAAAAAACTAAAATAACTCTTCCACCTTTCCCGGCGCGGCATAAAATAACCGCCACCCCCACTCCTCCCTTCCGCTTCCCACGGCCATTCCGACAGATGAAAGGATTCCTGATGCCCGCGTTGACCCTGGATTCCGCCCAACTCAAGCCTTTCCTCGCGCAGAGCGAGAAGGACTCGCTCCATGCGAGATCCCTGAATGCCCTGGACACCTTGTTGTCCAAATCGGGCCGTGGCAACGATTTCCTGGGGTGGATCTCCCTCCCCAAGGACGCCCAAAAGTTGGTCCCGGCCCTCCTGAAGGTCGCCCGCAAATTGCAGGCTTCCTGCGCCGACGTGATTTGCGTAGGCATCGGCGGTTCCTACTTGGGAACGCGGGCCGCCCTGGAGTCCAGCGGCAACAAAGTCACCTTCCTTTCCACCACGAGCGACATGATTTTTAATGTGGTCGGCTCTATTATCATCCTGGCGGCCGGATTTCTGACGTTCAATGC
>CAZSKE010000372.1:0-3072 GCA_964607325.1 uncultured bacterium
GAACGCCCCGGTACACTTCCTCCATCTTCTGGAACCCGTCGGCGATGACCGTCTCCACCAGGTTGTTCTTGTCCACCGGGATCGGGTCCAGCAAGTAACTGGGCACGTCCTTCTTCCCGTTGTTCGTTCGGGTGGTGGGCTTGGGAAGGGGTTGTTTCTTGGCCAGGGCGACCGCCAGCTCGGCGGCCTTGGCGGCCAGGAAACGGACCGGCTTGTAAACCGTCATGGTCTGGGTGCCGGCGACAATCCGCTGGCAGGCCGCCAACTCGGCGTCCTGGCCCGACACCAGGACTTTCCCGTCCAGTTTCTGGGCCGCCAAGGCCTGGACGCACCCCCCCGCCGTTCCGTCGTAGGAATCCACCACGGCGTCCACCCGGTTGCCGGTTCGGGTCAGGATGTTTTCCATGTTCCGCAGGGCGTTCACCGCCAACCAGTCGTTGGACCACTGATCCCCCACGATCTTGATGTCGCCCTTTTTCACCAGGGGATCCAGGACGTTCCGTTGGCCCACGCGAAGAAGCTTGGCGTTGTAGTCCGTCGGAGCGCCACCCATGAGCACGTAGTTGCCCTTGGGCCGCCGCTTGACGAGCTCGCCGGCCTGCATTTCGCCGACCCGGATGTTGTCGAAAGAAACATAGGCATCCAGGTCGGAATCCAGGATAAGACGGTCGTACGCGATGACGGGCACGCCCGCCTTGTGGGCGGCCTCCACGATGGACGCGCAACTCTTGGCGTTGTGGGCGATCACCACGAGGCATTGGATTCCCTGGGTCAGGAGATTCTCGGCCTGGGAATTCTGCAGAGAGTCGTTGGATTCGGCGGACTGCACCAACACCTCGACGCCCTGCTCGGCGCATTTCTTCACGAACACGTCCCGATCCTGGATCCACCGGGCGGCCCGCAGGGTGTCCATCGAGAGACCGATCCGGATGGCGTCCCCGCCCGAACCGCATCCCGCCACGAGCATCCAGGACGCCAGAACCGCGAAAACGCGCGTGACGTTTCTCAAAACGATCTCCTTTTCAGCGAAGAACTCAGCGTTTCGGGTTCCGAATTCCCGTTCGCCTCGGGCCTTCCGCGGCTTATCAACGGACTCCCATCAGGAGTTCCTGGAGCGTCTGGTCCAGTTCCTCGTAGGGCAGGCGCTTCCGGGAAATCTTGTCCGTGTCGAACTTGATCTCGCGAAGCGTTCGGACGTTGTCGGGCGAAAAACGCCGCATCAGCCCCTCGAGTTTCGGGTCCCCGACGCGAAGATTCGCCAGGATCTGTTGAATTTTCTTGTTCGCGTTGAACCGGCGCACCTTGTCCCACAGGATCAGGTACGTGCGCATGCTTCCCTCGACGAAATCCCACACGCCCTTCTCGTCCTCCGTGCGGTACGGATGCTGGTCGAAATTACGCGTGCCCTGCCATTGGTTGTCCTCCAGCAGTTTCACCACGAAAAAGGTCTCCTTCAGGTCTTCCGACCCGAACCGCAGATCCTGGTCGAACCGGCAGGGTTTCTGGGCGCCCAGATCCACGTGGTACAGTTTGCCGGCCTCCATGCATTGGGCGAAATCGTGGTAGCTGTTGAGGCCCGCCATGCGGGAATGCTCGATCTCGGGATTCACTCCGACGCGTTCCGGGTGGTCCAGCGTCGCGATAAAGGCCAGCACATGTCCCGCGGTGGCCAGGAAGATGTCCCCGCGCGGCTCGTTGGGCTTGGGCTCGATCGCGAACTTCAAGTCATAGGCCTGGTCCTGAACGTAATGGGTCAGGAAATTCATGCATTCCCTGTACCGCTTGATGGATTCCTCCGGTGTTTTGGAGGCGTCGACCTCCGTCCCCTCGCGGCCGCCCCAGAACACGTACACCTTGGCGCCCAGCTCGACGCCCAGATCGATGTTCCGCATGACCTTTTGCAGGGCGAAGGCGCGCACCTTGGGGTCGTGGCTCGTGAAGGCGCCGTCCTTGAAGATCCGATGGGAGAAAAGGTTGGTCGTGGCCATGGCGCACCGGATGTCGTAATCGCGCATGACTTGCTTCGTCCGCTTGATGATCTTGTTGCGCGCCTGGAGGGTGGCGCCGAACGGGATGAGGTCGTCGTCGTGGTAGTTGAACCCGTAGACGTTCCTCTTGCCCAGCTCCTGGATGTTGCGGATGGGGTCGAGCCGGTCACGGGTCGGCTCCCCGAAGGGGTCGCCCCCGCGGTTGGCGGTGGTCCAAAGGCCGAAGCTGAAGCGGTGCTGTTTACGGGGTTTGAAGTCGGGCATGGTTCATCCTCTCCAAGGTGGGGTTCAACGGCGGCAATATAGCACTTGCCACCGCCCGGATTCAGGAACGCCGTGAAACCTTTTCACCACGAGGGTCACGAAGTCCGCAAAGAAAAACCGGGCTTTTGAAAGCTTCCAACAAAACCGCGTCCTCAACCTATTTCACCATAAAGCTCGCAAACCGGGCGCCGAAAAACCTTTTTCGCGCCCCGCCCCCGGGCCCTCGGCCCGGAGGCGAAGAAACCCAGAAGGGTTCCCGATCCACGCTTGCGCCGTTCTAAACCTTTTTATAAACGAAACGGCGTCGATCACTTGACCCATTCCGGATCCGAGATCCAGAACTCACCCGAGGACGGCGACGACGGTTGAAGCTTGATCTGGTTGAAGGCGGAGGAATCCAGGGGCGCGTCCTTGTCCTGGGTTTCCCAGGAAGCGCGGACCAACTCGTTGAACCGAACGGTGTATTCGGTCTCGGTCCCGGTCAACGACAGGGCCTTGCCGAAATCCCGGTTCGACCCGTCCGCGACGGCGAATCGGAGCGCGACGCCCTTGCCTTTGGCCTTGAACTTCCAGCCCGTGGCGCCCTCGGGTTTGAAGTTGCCGGTCCGTCCGGTCATGCACCATTGCCCCACGACGAACTTGACGCGCAGCCTCCCGTTCTCGATGGTCTTGTCGATCTTCCAATCCCCCCCGCCCGTGGCCCAGAGGGATTCCGCGTCCGCTCCCGACAACCGCAGGAGGCCCGAGGCATGGGCCGCCGAAACCGGGGGCGACACCTTCCGGATGTCGGCGATCTCGAACCAACCCTCTTCCGGTCCCA
>CAZSKE010000373.1:0-3061 GCA_964607325.1 uncultured bacterium
GCCTCGCGCCAGGGCCGCAAGGGTTTCCGGCAGACCGTCCGGGCTTTGGACAAGTCGAATCGGGAATTGGCCGGACGCGCCGCGGGTCTTGGATAACGGCCGCTCGAAACGGGAACCACCCGTCCATTCTCCAGGCCCAGTTCCTCTCGGACCGCCTCGGCCAGCGTGTGCCAGGTCACATGTCCCTCGTTGGCGAAATGGTAAACGCCCCCCGGGGAGCGGCTCTCGGCCAGGTCCAGAAGGAAGGACGCTAGGTCGACCGTGTAGGTGGGACCCCCGGTTTGGTCGTTCACGACTTCCACCCTTCCCTTTTCGCGCAGGTTTTCGGCGACCGCGCGCACAAAATGCCGACCCCCCGGGCCATAAAGCCAGCTTGTCCTCACGATCCACCCCTGGACGCCCGAGTCGAGAAACCGGCGTTCCCCCTCGAGCTTGGTCCTTCCGTAAGCGTTCACCGGGCAGGGAGGGTCGCTTTCAAGGTACGGCCGGGAAAGGGCTCCGTCGAAAACGTAATCGGAGGACAATTGGGCCAACCAGACGCCTTGGGCGCGACACTCGCGAGCCGCCTCCCCGACCGTCTCCCCGTTGACCCTCCAGGCCAGGAGATACTTGGCCGGTTGCTCGCAGGCGTCCACTTCCGTGAAACCCGCGCAATTGATCGCCCCTTCCGGGGACAGGCTCCTCAGGGTCGCGGTCACGGTTTCGGGACGCGCCCAATCCGCCTCCGCGTGGCTCGGGACGAGGACCTCGTGGCCCGCCGATCGGAAAACGGAAACCACCCGCGATCCCAGCATGCCTGTTCCACCGAACACCACGATTCGCACGAAGCCCCCCTGAACATGGTCACCACGGAGAACGCGGGGCGATTTTTCGGACGGGCCCTAAACCAACCGCCTTCCGCCGTAAACCTCGCCACAACGATTTGCCCTCGAGGAGCGCGGATGAACGTCCCTGAAGGCTTTTCGGCTTGAAAGCCGAAGCCGGCCTCCGACAGCCGAGGTCACCTTCCGGGGCGGATTCCACGACCCATTCCGGCGTACAGGTATCCCTTGGCGGCCATCAAGGCCGGGTCGTACAGGTTGCGCCCGTCCACCATCAAGGGCCGTCTCAGGATGTTCTTGAGGTGGTGCAAATCCACTTCCTTGAACTCGTTCCATTCCGTGAGAATCAGCACCGCGTCGGCGCCCTTGGCGGCCTCGTACGCGTGAGGGCAATACTTGACCTTCGGCATGATCTTCCTGGCCAAGGGCATGGCCACGGGGTCGTAAGCCCGGATCCGAGCGCCCAGCTTCAGGAGTTTCGGAAGGATGTCGAGGGACGGCGCCTCGCGCAGGTCGTCGGTGTCCGGCTTGAAGGCCAGCCCCCAAACGGCGAGGGTTTTTCCGCGGAGGGGTCCCACCAGGGCCGCCACTTTCCGCACGAAAGAATCACGCTGTCTTTTGTTGGTTTCCAACACGCCCGGCAGGATCCGGAAAGGGACTTGGTGGCGTTTGCCGATGTGGTTCAAGGCCGCCACGTCCTTGGGGAAACAACTTCCCCCGAAACCCAGGCCCGCGTTGAAGAACTGGCCGCCGATGCGCGGATCCAGGCTCATGCCTTTCACGACTTGCACGATATCCGCGCCCACGCGCTCGCACAGGTTGGCCACCTCGTTGATGTAGGAGATCTTCGTGGCCAGGAAGGCGTTGGAGGCGTATTTCACCATTTCAGCGCTCTCGGGATCGGTGATGTGCACGGGACAGTTCACGGCGCGGTAGATTTCCGCCACCTTGCGCGCCGCCTCGATGTTTTTCGAGCCGATCACGACTCGATCGGGTTTGAACAGGTCCTGGACGGCGGAGCCTTCCCGGAGGAATTCCGGGTTGGACACCACGTCGAAAGAGGCGCCCGCGGGCGCCGACTTGCGCAGGACATCCCCCACCAAGTGCGACATGCCGATGGGCACCGTGCTCTTGTTGACCACGATCTTGTAGGAATTCATGGCGCGCCCGATGTCCTGGGCCACCTTCATCACGTTGCGGATGTCGGCTTGGCCCGAGGGCAAGGGAGGCGTCGAGACCGCGATGAAGATCACGTCGGAGGACTTGACGGCTTGGGCGAGGTCGGACGTGAAGAAAAGTCGTTTCCCCGAGTTGCGCCGGATGACCTCCTCCAAGCCCGGCTCGTAGATCGTCATTTCGCCTTTTTTCAGCCGGGCGATCTTGGATTTATCGACGTCCACGCAAATGACACGGTGGCCGAGGTCGGCCAGACAGGATCCGGTGACCAACCCCACATAACCCGTGCCGATGAACGCGAGTTTCATGAATTCCCTCCGACATCTTGTTGCGAGGACTTTTCAAAATCCCCTGGAACCCTCTCGACTGCCGCTTATAACGAAAAACCGGGGCGGGTGACCGCCCCGGTTTTCGGGAGAAACTTAAAGCCTCAAGCAGAACCCACTTCACTCACCGTGGTTCGTAAGGCTTTATGGCAAAACGCCCGCGGGGCCGGACGATCAGTTCGTCAGGCACTTCTCCGACTCGCGGTCGAAGACGTGGGCTTTCTGCATGTTGAAGACCAACTCGATGTCCTGGTTGATCTCGATCTGCTCGTACCCCTTCACCTTGGCGATGAACGGGCTCTTGCCCGTCGTGAGGTAAAGCAGGGCGTCGGCGCCCAGGGGCTCGATGACTTCCACGGTCCCCGAAATGGTGTTCTCGGGCGAGGCGTTGGAGGCGTCCATCTTGTCGTGGATGTCCTCCGGCCGGATGCCCAACACCACCTCGCGGCCCACATGGCCTTCCACTTGGGAAAGCATGGAGTCAGGAAGCTTGATTTCGAAGTTTTCCTCGTTGAAGTACACGCCGGTGCGCTTCTTGTTGAGGGTCCCTTCCATGAAGTTCATGGCCGGAGTGCCGATGAAACCCGCCACGAACTTGTTGACCGGTTTATCGTACAGGGTCAAGGGGTCGGCGATCTGTTGGACGTACCCGTCCTTCATAACCACGATGCGGTCGCCCATCGTCATGGCTTCCAACTGATCGTGCGTCACGTAAATCATGGTGGCTTGGAGACGGGT
>CAZSKE010000374.1:0-3038 GCA_964607325.1 uncultured bacterium
GGGAAAAGGATCGGCCGGGCCCTGGAGAAGGCCCTTTTCCCCCCGCCGCCTTCCCAGGAAAAACCGCCCGTCAAGCGCGAGGCCATCGTGATCGGATTGGAACGTTCGAGGGAAAAACTCGACGAAGCTCTTCGCGCGAGGACAGAGGCCATGTGGCGCGGAGGTCTACTGGAGGAGGCGAGGTTCCTGCTTTCATCCGGCGTACCGCGAGGATCGACCGTCTGGGGGGCCATCGGTTACGTGGAGGCCGCCGGACATCTGGAGGGCCGCCTGGGGGAGGAGGCGGCGCGGGAAAGGATCTTCCGCCGCACGCGCCAGTACGCCAAGCGCCAATGGACCTGGTTCAAAGGCCACCACGAAACAAAGTGGGTGGGCCTGGATGGTTTTGACGATATCAAGGATACCGTCGAATTCATCCACGCTCAGTTTCTTCGGGATGAGTCGTCATTCAGAAGTTGAAACGATCGATCTTTTCAACAAGCGTTTAAAATGCGAGAATCCACTCCATGAACGAGCAAATCCGGATACGGGCGGCGGGGATCCTGGTTCACGAGAACCGCATCCTGCTGGTCCGGCATGAAAAGAACGGCAAGTCCTATTGGCTCCTGCCGGGGGGCGGGGTGGACTACGGGGAGACTGTCGAGGAAGGCCTGAAGCGTGAGTTCCAAGAGGAGGTCGGATTGGACATCGAGATGGGGAAGCTGGTGATGGTCCACGATTCCATCCCCCCCGATCGCCACCGGCAGGTGCTGAACCTCTATTTCCTCGTGAAAACCCGGGACACCCACCTGAAAGTCACCCCCGACCCAGTCCTCAAGGGGGCCCAATTCCATCCGCTTTCGGGCCTATCCGGGCTCCAGATATACCCCAATGTGAAACAAGAGCTTTTGGAAGGCCTCCAAAGGGCCTGGAAGGGGCCCTGCAGGTACCTGGGGAACAATTGGAATGATTAAAACCTTTAAATTGCGAACGTTTTGATGGGTTGTTATCATAAGCGGCTATGGTTGAGTCACCTTCAACAAAGACGCCTTCCAACAAGCCCCTCTGGTTCTTACTGGGGGGATTGGGGCTATTCTTTTTCATCAGTTTGGCCGTCGCCTTCTGGGCCTTCTACCGGGTGATCGGCCAACCGGTTCCGACGTTGCTTCCGGGAAACGATGAAATAACGCTCTTGGAGATCAATGGCCCCATCTACCAGAGCGACGACATGGTGCGCCGTATCCGTCGTTTCCGGAAAAGCTCGAATAAGGTTCTGATCATCCGCATGAACACCCCGGGAGGCGGGGTGGCTCCTTCCCAGGAGATCTACGCGGAACTGAAGCGGGCGCGCGAGGATGAAAAGAAAATCATCGTGGTCAGCGTTTCCAGCCTGGCCGCTTCGGGCGGCTACTACATCGCCTCGGTTTGCGACCGCATTGTGGTCAACCCGGGATCGTTGACCGGTTCCATCGGCGTCATCGCCTCCTGGCCCGAGGCCTCCGGGCTCATGCGGAAGGTCGGATTGAGGTTCGAAACCGTGAAAAGCGGGAAGTTCAAGGACACCGGTGGTCTGGACCGACCCTTGACCGACTCCGAACGCCGATACATGCAGGAAACCATCGATGATGTTTTCGACCAGTTCGTCATGGACGTGGTGAACGGCCGCAAGGAAGCCTTCCGGAAACGCCTGGCGGAAGGCCGACCCAAGGGTTCCGCGAAAGTCACCGACGAGGAAATCATCGCCCATGTCCGCAAGTGGGCCGATGGACGCATCCTGACCGGCCGAAGAGCTTTACGGGAAGGTTTCGTGGACCAGATCGGCAATTACTACGACGCCGTGCGTCTGGCCGCCGACCTGGGGGGTGTCAAAGGGGAACCCCGGATTCGCCGGGACCGCCCCGTGCGTTGGGAAGAACTGATGGAATCTTTGTGGCCCGGCTCGGCCGCCGTGCGCCGCCTCGGCGGCTGGCAGTTGGAATACCGGGCATTTTAACCGATGGAGCGAAAACCTTAGGACAATAGACAATAGAGAAACGAGCGCGATTTCGGGATCTATTTTCTATTTTCAATCGATCAATTGCTCTGCGACTCCAACGGAGCCGCATGGGAGGAAACCGTGGCTGACGATTCTCAGATGATGAAAGACCTGAATAGCTTGGCCGCCGCCAATCAAGAAGGGAAGCCGGGCGTACCCGCCGCGCCTAAGAAATTCGCCACCGGCCCCGGGTCCGGCCCCATTCGCGGTCGTCGGCAGGCCGCCGCTGCTCAACAAGCCTTGGCCCCCCCGAAACCGCGATTCATCCCCAATCCCCCCTCGTTGGCCTCCGTATGGGCTTGGGCCATCGCCGGATTGGTTCTGTTGTTCTTCGCCATCCTGTCTCTCGCGGCGCACAAGCTTCCCGAGACATGGGCCAACACCGCTCCGGCCATCCCGAACCGTTTGACCCACCTGCTGGCCGGACTGGGATTCCTGGCGTTAGCGCACAGTCGCGGCTTGAGTCGCGTGACGTTTGAAATCGCCAAGATGAAGGACCGGAAGGACGCCCACGCCTGGAAGATCCCCCTTTTGGCGGGGCAGGGCGTGCTCCTGTACTTGGTGGGCGCCTACGTGCTGGGTGTGGCCCTTCACTTATGGCCGCCTGTCCAAAACCTGGTTGGCATGACCATCTTCGTGACCTTGTTCCTCGGTTACGTGGTCTGGTACTTGCTGGCGTACCTGGCCAACCGTTTACCGGGACAAGCGGGACGCATCACCGCCATGGTGGCCTCCTTGCTGGCCGCGCTTTCCTTCGTGTGTTGGTCCGGCCTTCAAAGCCTTCTCCCCGCCTGCTTGTTCGGCTTGTTCGCGATTGTTTGCGGCGTGGCCAGTCTCCGGGTCAGCCCGGTGGAGGAAATCCGGGATCGGTCGGATAAATTCCGCGCCGCCTTTTTGATTCTCACCGTTCTGTTGTTGATTCCCACGGCTCTCGGCCTTCTCCCCAACGGGAAACCCCAAGCGAACCTCGTCGAGCTCGGTTCGGTGTTCCGCGAGTTGCCGGAGGAACCCCGCCAATCCGTTT
>CAZSKE010000375.1:0-282 GCA_964607325.1 uncultured bacterium
CTGGACCCACACGTGGACGCACACGCCGACCGACACCTGGACCCACACGTGGACGTTCACGCCCACGTTCACGTCGAGCGCGTCATTGACGCCCACGAACACGCGCACCCCCACCCCCACTCCGACGCCGATCGACGTGCCTTGCGGCCGACTGTCGGTCTCCGCGCCTTACCCGAATCCCGCCGACGCGTCCGCCTTGGCGGTGAAGGTGGACCTGCTCGCCTCCTGCCCGGTTCGAGTGGATTGGAAGATCGTCACCACCGCGTATCGCGTGGCGGCGGG
>CAZSKE010000375.1:292-3038 GCA_964607325.1 uncultured bacterium
CGCGCTTGGTCTGGGATCTGCGCGACGCGAAAGGCCGGCGGGTGTCCAACGGCCTTTACACCCTGGTGATCGAGACCGCGGGCGGGGAGACGAGGCGGATCCCGGTGATGGTCCTTCGCTAAAACCCCGTCGGTGAGGAACTCCCGCTTTCGTCTCAACCCTCCACCGTCTCCTGCTACAATCCAATTGTCATGAGAACCCACCGACAAAAATGGGTCGCCCTTATCCCGGCGGTTTTCTCACTCGTCCTCCTGATGACCGGCGCTTCGGGGAGGGCCTTTTCCGCGCCCGTCCTCAAGGCTCCGCCCCTCCATGTCGAGGGACGTCATCTGAAGGATCCGGACGGTCGCGTGGTGGTTTTGCGCGGCGTCAACCACCATGGATTCTTGGACGTCCCCGACGGCGCGTGGGACGCTCCCGGGGAGGCCCTTTATTCGGGGATGGGGCGTTGGGATCCCGAGGTCGTCCAACGGACATTGGACGATTACCGCGAGTACGGTTTCAACGTGGTTCGCTTGCACACGGTCGTAGATTGGTGGAAAACCAACCCCAGGACTTATCGCGATCCTTACCGGCGGGTCACGTACGCGAAAGCCTATCGAGGAATGGTGGAGGACGTGGTTCGATGGGCCGGCGAGCGCGGGCTGTACGTGATCTTCGACTTCTTCGCCCTGCGGAACGTGGAGGGTGTCCAGTCCGGTCAGGAATCCCTGCCCTGGCCCCCTTGGGGTCGTGATCCCCAGGTGATCGAGGACCGGGCCGCTTTTGCGCGCCTTTGGGAATCCGTCGCGAAAACATTGGGACGTCATCCCAACGCCCTTTTCGAGCTTTACAACGAGCCTCACGGGGACGCGATCGCCGAGGAGGACTGGTTCCGTTTCGTGGGGGAAGTTCTCCCGGCGATGAGAAAACACACGCGAAACCCGGTGATCGTGCAATGGGATTACATGGTTTGGGTGAACCTGGATTATCCGCCGCCTGGGCACGCCGCCTCGACGTTGGACTGGATCGCGCGGCATCCTCTGGACGATCCCAACGTGGTTTATGGGACGCACTTGTATCGGAATTCCGGCGGCGGTGGGGCGGGAAGCGTCCATCGAAGCCGGGGCGGCCTGGTGAATCTCTGGGAACGGAAGAACGTGGAGGCCGCCTTGGCCCTCGCGGGTTTTCCCGAGGTCCTGGAGAAACTGAACAAGCCGCTCCTGGTGACCGAAATAGGCGCGTGGCGGAAGGGGGACGAAGAGGACCAGGCCCGGGAGATTCAATGGCTCAAAAACACCTTGTCGGCTCTCAACCAACGGGGAGTGGGATACGTGGGGTGGGCTTGGCAGTCCGATCGCCAGCTAGGCCATGGCATGCTGGGGGAAAACGGGCCGAACCCGGGCGGGAAGGCCTTATGGGAAAGCCTTTCGGAAGAATCTTGGGTGGGGTCTGGGCAATAGGATTTGAGGGGATATAATAACCATATGGCAAACGACCCGTCGCCGAATCCATCCCCGAATCGCCGAGGCCGCCAACTTCTCTTTCTTCTTATTATCCTTCTTTTGATCCTGGCCGCTTTCAAGTTCGGGCAACGCGGCTCCGACGTGAGGAACTGGTTCGCCCCTCCCACGGCCACTCCGACGGTCACGGCGACCGACACCGCCACCGCGACCGAAACCACGTCCGACACGGCGACCGAAACCCCCACCGAGACGGAAACGCCCACGCCGGTCCCAAAAACCTCGGCTCGAAAGATTGTCGCCGGCAAGGTCGCCGCCAAAGCCGTGAAGGTCGTGGTGGCCGCGCCCGCCAAACCCACCGCCACGCCGCTTCCGGAGTCCCCCGGCCCTCAACCCATCTGCACGGTCACGGTGAAGGGCGAGGTCCAGTCCGAAACCGAATCGAACGACGTTTTCTACGAGGCGCAGAACCTCGGGAGCCTCGGCGCGGGCGGCCAGATGACCGTGGCGGGAAACCTTTCCGCGGTGGGCGTGGACGTGGGAAGCGTGACCGGCTCGGCGGGACACCTGGACCCCAAGTCGCGTGTCGCCGACCTGGACCGGGATGTCTTCGAGTTCGCGGTCGACACGTCGGGCTTCAAGCTCGTCCTGGACTGCTATACCACCGTGACGGGGTCGCCGAATCCAGCGACGGACGACAACGATTACCAACTCGAGGTTTACGACGAGAACTTCATCATGGTGGGGTCCTCGATCAAAAGCGATCCGGTGGAGTTTGTCGATTGCGAGGCGCCCGGAAACTCGTTTTACGCGGTGGTGTACGGCTTTTCCGGCAATCCCGGCAAGTACCGCCTCACACTGATCAAGTAGCGGTTGACGGTCGGCGCGAAAAAACCCGAACGGCGCGTTTCATCGCCTTAAGGAGCTTCGTATGGGATTCCTGGACGGGATTTTGGGCAAGGGTGGCAAGTGGTTCGATTGCGGCAAGACCCTCCAAGGCGTTTCCGGAGTCCTTTCACGCGTGCCCGCTCCCCAGATCAAGGAGGACGGCATCTTCGGGGCCTATCTGGTGCCCGACGACAAGAGCGTTCTCAACAACCGTCAAGGCGTACGCAACAAGAATGACATGCTGGAACTGCGGATCAAACTGCCCGAGGCCCAGAGCGCGGCGTACTTGACCGCGGCCAAGTCCCTTGTGGACCGAAAGGTGTGGGCCACCGGCGCCCTCATGAACGATGACGCCAAGGAAGGGAAGGCGGAACTCCACCCGGTGGATGTCCTCTGGGGCCGTCTGCCCGCGGAGT
>CAZSKE010000376.1:0-2995 GCA_964607325.1 uncultured bacterium
TGGATGTGAACGAGGAAGTCCTCAACGCCATCGAGTACCCGCAAGTGCTCGAGCGCATCGCCGACGGATGCCTGACCCGAGCCGGTCGGTCGTTATTGACCTCTTTCCGGCCCTTGTCCGACCCGGAAGTCCTGCGGGCAAGGCTTGAACGCACGAACGAATTGGAGAGGTTTTCGGCGGTTCGAGGCGTGGCTCCCGCTCCCGAAACAGACGAAGCCCTTCAGCTGATGGAAACCGCCCTGCGCGAGGGTATGACCTTGACGGGGCTCGAACTTTCCCGCGTGGCGTCGGCCTTATCCGGCGTTACCGCCTTGAAACAACACTTGGCGCTTTGCGGCCCCACGGATCTTCGGCTGAAGGATTGGCACTTGCGCTTGTCGGACCTGCCGGCCTTGAGGCAACGCCTGGACAAGACTGTCAACGCCCGCGGTGAAGTGCTGGATACGGCTTCCCTGGAACTCGCGGCGGCCCGCCGCCGCATGCGCGAAACGCGCGGGGAGGCCCAGGGTTTCTTTCAACGGCTCTTTCAAAAAAACGAGCTGGACGACGTCTTCCAGGAGCGTGTGATCACCGAGCGCGATGGAAGGTTCGTGGTGCCGGTCAAACGGGAACGGCAGGGACGACTGCCGGGGTTGTTGCACGGACTCTCGTCCTCGGGCGCCACGGTTTTCCTGGAGCCCGAGGAAAGCGTGGAGGCCAACAACCGCCTTCGCGAAGCGCGGATTCTGGAGGAGGAAGAGGTCCGCCGGGCCCTTCAGGAAACCACCCGGGCGGTTCTGGAGCGATACGAACTCCTTCGAGAGACGTTCCGGATATGCGCGGAGGTGGACGCCCATGGCGCCCTGGGCCTCTTCGCGCGGCGATTCGACGCGGCGTATCTTCGCCCCGTCGAAAACGATTCGATAAGGCTCAAGGGGGTGAGGCATCCCCTCCTGTGCCTCCAGGAGGGGAATGAATACCGGAGGAAGGTGGCGCCGCTCGATCTGGATTTCGGGCCGGACGTGAAGGTGGTCCTGGTTTCGGGGCCCAACGCGGGGGGCAAGACGGCCGCCCTGAAGACGTTGGGGTTGTCGTGCGCCTTGGCCCAATCGGGCGTTCCGATTCCGGCGGGAGAGGGGACGACCTTGCCGTTCCTGTCCCGCATGGATTCGGATTTGACCGATGAGCAAAACTTGGAAAAACACCTGTCCACCTATGCCGCCAAGCTCACCGGTTTAAAACGCATGATGGACCTGTCGGCCCCCGGATCGCTGGTGCTTCTGGACGAACTGGGAAGCGGCACCGATCCCCAGGAAGGGGGCGCCCTGGGTCTTTCCTGCCTGGAAGCCATGCGGGACCGGGGGGCTTGGGTGATGGCCTCCACCCACCAACCGGGGTTGAAACTCCTGCTCGAGAAGGCCGCGGGGATGATGAACGCCGCCATGGTGTTCGACGAAACGACGGGCCGCCCGACTTATCGGCTCCTCCAGGGTGTCCCGGGACGATCCCATGCGTTGACCCTCGCCGAGCAGATCGGATTCCCACCCGAGGTGATGGTTCGGGCCAAGTCCCTTCTTCCGAAGGGCGAGTTGGACTTGTCGCTCCTGATGGAAAAAACGGCGCGGGATCAGGTGGCCGCCGAAGCCGCTCGCCAGGAAGCCGAGGAGGCCCGGACGGCCGCCCGGCGATTGGAGGCCGAACTTCGCGAGGCCCGGAAGGGTTTGAAGGAAGAGGCGGGACGAATCCGTCAAGCGGCGCGCCAGGAGGCGCTGGGGGTGGTCAAGAACGCGCGTCGCCAGGTGGAACACCTGATCCAGGGCATCGGGTCCGGCCCCGCGGATCCGGCGGCCCCCTCGAGGATCCGGGAAACCCGAAAGGCGCTCAACGAGAAATTAAAAAATCTGGAAACGGCTCCCCATCGGCAAAAGTCGGACGCCAAGTCCCTTGCGCGAGGGGATGCCGTGGTGGTCAAATCCACGGGCGTGCGCGGACAGGTGGAGGAGAGCGATGACGAACGCCTCGCGGCGCTCGTGCGCCTCGAAAGCGGCATGCGTGTTTCCTGCGATTACGAGGATTTGGAAGCGATCGAGGCGCCCGCGGAACGCCCGGACAGGGTGATCCTGCGAGGGCCGGAGAATACCGGGGACTCGAAACTCGAGGTGGACGTGCGGGGGCGCCGGGTCGATGAGGCTCTCGCGATCGTGGACCGGTTTCTCGACCAGGCGCTCCGGGTCGGGCAGCCTTTCGGCAGAATCATCCACGGGAAGGGAACGGGTCGTCTTCGGGAAGCCTTGCACGAGTATTTAAAATCCCACCCGGCCGGGATCCGTTATCGCCTGGGGGAATGGGGCGAGGGCGACTTCGGCGTGACGATTGTGGACTTGAAGGGCGATTGATTTCCTAAGCCTCCTAGGTCCACTGCGACCTATGAACAACAGGTGGCCATGCGCTTTACGGACGAATTCATCGAAAAAGTCAAGGACGCCACCGACGTGGTGGCCCTGGTGGGCGAGTACGTCCCCTTGAAAAAAGCCGGCTCCAGCTGGAAGGGTCTTTGCCCCTTCCATCAGGAGAAGAGCCCTTCCTTCATTGTGTCGCCCGCCCGTCGCAGTTTCCACTGCTTCGGTTGCGGCAAGGGGGGGAACGCGATCACTTTTCTCATGGCGCTTGAGAATCTCCCTTTTCCCGAGGCCGTCAAGGTGTTGGCCCAGCGAGCGGGTCTTCCGGTGCCTCAGGTCGAGCGCGACGAGGCTTCCGACGCGCGGGAGCGGGAAAGAGAACGGCTCTGGTCACTCAATCAAGCCGCGGCGCGTTTTTTCCAGAATCATCTTCAAAGCGAGGAAGGCAAGGAGGCGCGCGCGTATTTGAAGAGGCGCGGCGTGGATTCGGAGGCCATCACGCGGTTGGGACTGGGTTGGGCGCCTCAAGGATGGGACACCCTCAAAAACGCGGCCCTGAAAAAGGGATATACGCCCGAAGAGCTGGTCGCGTCGGGGCTTTTAGTGAAAAACGAGGA
>CAZSKE010000377.1:0-1649 GCA_964607325.1 uncultured bacterium
AAATCCCTATGCATGTCAGGCCAGTAACGTCCGATCACGGCCTGCATCCCAGTTACAAAAGAGGCGGCGTATCCCAGTTACAAATTGGCGGGCGGTTGTCACGAGGCATTTAACTTCTAACTTTCTCCGTGTTCTCTGAGTTCTCTGTGGTTCAATGAATTTTGGATTTTGGAGTCTGACCCTTAGACTTTCGTCAGCTTCGCCATCTTGGCCAAAAGCTGTTTCTTGCCGAAGCTGGGGAACGACACGGTCACCTTCAGGTTCTCCCCCTTGCCCGCCAGGGCGATCACCAATCCCCGCCCGAACTTCGGATGGTGCACATTGTCGCCGAGCTGGAAGGGCGACTCCGCGGGCAGGTCGTCCCATTCGGGGTCCCGCAGGAAATCCGACTCTTCATTCTTTTGGGCCACCTCATGCAATCCCGCGACGGTGGCCACCATCAGGGCGGCCTTGCCATCCACGATCATCAGCTCCCGCGGGATCTCCGCCAGGAACCGCGACGGCGACCGCCACTGGGCCGTCCCGTACACGTACCGGCACGCCGACCCCGAAAGCGTCAAGCGGTCCATGGCCCGCGTCATGCCCACGTAGCAAAGGCGTCTTTCCTCCTCCACCTCCCGGTCCTCCTCCATGGAGTTGGCGTGGGGGAAAAGCCCCTCCTCCATCCCCGTCACGAACACCTCGCGGAACTCCAGGCCCTTGGCGTTGTGCATGGTCATGAGGGTGACCCGGTTCTCCTTGTCGTCGGCGTCGTCGGAATCGGAGGAGAGGGACACCTGGTCCAGGTACTCCTCGAGGCTGGGGTTTTGCGACGTCTTCTCGTAGTCCGCCACCGAGTTCACCAGTTCCTTCAGGTTCTCCACGCGGGACCTCGCCTCCATCGTCTCCTCCACCTCGAAAGAGGCCAGGTACCCGGACAGTTCCAGCACGGCGCGCACCACCTGGGAAGGCGGCTCCTTCCCCACCTTCTCCATCAGGCGCTCGATCAGCCGCGCGAATTCGCGCAACGCCTCGGTGATCTTTTTCGAATACCGGTCGCCCGCCCCGGAGCGCTGGATCTCCTCGAGAAGCGTGAGGTTGTCGGTTTTGGCGGCCTCCTCGAGCTTTTCCACCGTGCCGGACCCGATGCCGCGAAGCGGGACGTTCACGATGCGGCGGAGCGACACCGAATCGCGCGGATTGACCAGAACGCGGAGATACGCCAAAAGATCCTTCACTTCCTTGCGATCGTAGAACTTCATGCCGCCGATGAGCACGTAAGGCACGCGGTACCGTCGGCAGGCCTCTTCCAGCACGCGGGACTGGGCGTTGGTGCGGTAAAGAACGGCGAATTTCTTGAACTCACGCCCCGTGCCCAATCGCTCCAGGATCGTGCGCACGAAATCGGCCTCCTGCTTGTCGTCCTCGGCCTGGTAATACAAGACGGGCTCGCCCGTCTCGCGCAAGGAGCGCAGGTCCTTCTCCTTCCGCTGGGCGTTGTTGCGGATGACCGCCTGCGCGGCCTCGATGATGGTGCGGGTCGATCGGTAATTCTGCTGGAGCTTGAACACGCGCGCGCCGGGGAAATCCTTCTCGAACCGGAGGATGTTGCGGATATCGGCGCCCCGCCAACCGTAGATGGACTGGTCCGGGTCGCCCACGACGTACAA
>CAZSKE010000377.1:1659-2980 GCA_964607325.1 uncultured bacterium
CGTTGGCGTGTCCGGCGTTCGCCAGCGTCCCCTTGCCGCCGGTGAAGACGATGTCCGACATGGCCGGGTAGCGTTCGGCCAGCCCTTGCGGCCCGTCGCCTACCGCGAGCAAAGCGGGATAGCTCCCCGCCTTGCCGCCGAGCAGCTGGATCAGGCGGTACTGGGCCTGGTTGATGTCCTGGTACTCGTCCACCAGGCAATAGCGAAACCGTTCCTGGTAACCGGCGAGAAGATCGGGATGGGATTCGAGCAATCGAACCGCGTTGAACAGGAGGTCGTCGAAATCCATGGCGTTGTTCTGGCGGAGCTTGGCCTGGTAAAGGGGGTACACCTTGGCCGTCTTCTCCATGAGAAAGCCGCGCGCCTGCTCAGTGTACGACTCGACGTCGATCAACTCGTTCTTCGCGGCGCTGATGAAGGAATGCACCGCCCAGGGACGCACTTCCTTCTCGTCCCATTTGAGGTCCCAAAGGGCTTCCTTGACGAGGGCCAACTGGTCGTCGGAGTCGTAAATCGTGAAACCGGGTTTATAACCGAGTTTTTCCGCGTGGGCCTTGAGGAAGCGCAGGCAAAGCGCGTGGAAGGTGCCGATGAACAAGTCGCGGCCCGCCGTGGGCCCCACCAGGCGGAGGATGCGGTCCTTCATCGCGCCGGCCGCCTTGTTGGTGAAGGTGACCCCCAAGAGGTTGAAGGCCGGGATCTTGTCTTCCTGGAGCAAGCGGCCCATGCGGTACGTGATGACGCGGGTTTTTCCGGAGCCCGCGCCCGCGAGAACCAGGGCGGGGCCGTCGCGATGCAGGACGGCCTGCCGCTGTTCCTCGTTCAATTCATAATCGCTACGGCGCATGGAACCAACCCGGGGAGAATGGGAACAACCCCTCAAATCCGTTGTGGGAGCCGCCCGCTCAAAATGACCGGCTCGGTGGGCGGAGAAACGGCCGGGAAAAACCCTAGGGGGATGCTGAAAAAGGCGCCCGCGACGGATTTTTCTTACGCGCGAATCATCCAACCGGAACGACCGGATTTCAAGGTGATTCGCTCGAACCCCGTGGCCGGCCCGATGAGCCGAGGGCCCGGGCTTGTCGAACGGGTCGAAGGGGCGACGGCGGGTGAGCTTGGCGGTTCAAGCGGTTTTGTCGGGTGTGCTTAATCCGGCGGAGGGCTCAGGCTTGTTTCGAGTTTTCCTCGATGAATCCGCGGATGTTGTGGAGCGCGTTTTCTTCCAGCATCAGGAACTGCGCTCCGTGGGTGGCGCGTTTCACCCACAGGACCTTCGCGTAGGTCTCGTGTTCGACGTCGTCCTGCTCCCGCATCTTGAAGG
>CAZSKE010000378.1:0-2971 GCA_964607325.1 uncultured bacterium
GGCTTCGGGCGGTCTTCGAGGAAGTCTCCCATGCCTCCCCGGCCTGACACCAAAACCCTTCGCGAGATGGCCCATGGCAATGACCAGGGCGACGCGTCCACGCACAACAATCTTGGCGTTTTCTACTACTCCAAGGGTCTTTACGCCGAGGCGATCAAAGAGTTCAAGACTTCCTTGGAAATCGATCCTGAAAACACGCAGATTCAAGACAATCTCCGGGCGGTCAACCGGCACACGGGTCTTTATGACCGCGCCATCGAGGCCTATAAAAAAGCCGTCCGGATGTTCCCGGAAGACGCCGAGGCGCACTACAACCTCGCGAACGCCTTCCGCTATACCGGACAGTACGCCGAGAGCATCCTGGAGTACGAGCGGACGTTGGCGCTCAATCCGGACCATCCTTTCGCGTCGAATTATCTGGGGATCGCGCACAAGTGCCTGGGGCGCTACGACGAAGCCATCCTCGCCTTCAAACGCGCCCTGGAGAAGAATCCCCACTTCGCCGATCTTCACAATAACCTTGGGGAAGTTTATTACAACAAGGGTAAGGTCAACGAGGCGCTCATCGAGTATAAAAAAGCCATTTCCCTTAACCCGGAATACGCGGTGGCGCATTACAACCTGAGTTTTGTTTACGGCGACAAGAACATGCTGGAGGAGGCCGAGAAATCCTTCAAGCGTTCCGTCGAATTGAACCCTAATTTCGGTCAAGCCGCCCAAGCGCTCCTCTCCATCGAGAGGCCCAGGACGCTCGAGGAAAAGATGGCGGAACAGATGGCGGCGCGCAAGGCCGCCGCTCCCGCCCGCGTGGTCGTCGATCAGCGTTCCTCGGCGACGGAGGCGTCCCCTTCGGCGCCCACGCAGGCGTTCCATGGTTTGGAAGCGGCGTTGGATCTCGCGTCCACCTATCGAAACAGGGGTCTTTACGACGACGCCATCCGCGAGTACAAACGCGCCATCGACGTCTTGCCACGTGAGGCGGTTCTTTATCGCCACCTGGGGGAAGCCTCGATGGCGAAGGGCCACCTGGAAGACGCCTACAAGGCGTGCCAGAAGGCCGTGGAATTGGGCCCCGGTTCGGCCGAGAATTTCATCCAGTATGGCATCGTGCTCCGCGAGATGGGACGCACGGAGGAGGCGGTGGCCCAGTTGACCCGGGCCATCCAATTAGCGCCCGGCTCCAGCGAGGCGCACTATGAGCTGGGGGTTTGCTTTTTCAAACGCGGTGACGCCGAGAAGGCCACCCGCGAAATCCGCGAATCCCTTCACATGGATCCCAATAACGCGGCGGCGCACTACTACTTGGGCGTCTATTATTACAAGGTGAACCTTTTTGAGGAGGCCATACGCGAGATAAGGCAGGCGATGGAATTGGACACGTCCATCGCCGCCAGCGCGGAGGCGCTCACTTATCTGGGCTTGGCTCTCTCGGATCGGGGACGTCACGAGGAAGCCGTCGTCGAATACCGGAAAGCCCTGGAATTCGATCCGAGAAACCCGGTGATCCACAACAGCCTGGGGGTGGCCTACAAGAACCTCGGGCAATCGGCGGAGGCCATTCAAGCCTACCGAAAAGCCTTGGAACTGAATCCGCGATACGCGAAGGCTTTCAACAACCTGGGCGTGGTTCATTTCAAGTTGGCTCAATACGACCAGGCGGTTCAGTGCTTTCAGCAGGCGGTGGCGATCGAGGCCGACTATAAAACCGCGCAAAACAACCTCGCGGTCGCTCTCAAAAAACGCGTGTCTTTCACCGAGATGTCGGAAACCCTGATCAAGCAAATCATGGCGGAACCCGACAACCCGACATTTCATTTCGAACTTGGAACCGTCTATAAGAACACGGGCCAGTTTCCCGAGGCGGTGCGGGAATTCTCGGAGGCGGTGCGGTTGAACCCGAAGTATCGCGAGGCCTTGACCCGCCTGGGTGAAACCTATCTGGCCATGGGGAATCTTGACGAGGCTGTGAAAAACCTGGCCCGCGCGGTTTCCGCCGACGCGAATTATCCTGAAGCCCACCTGGCCTTGGGACAGGCTTACATCCAGCGCGGTTGGTGGGACGAAGCCTTGGTGGAATTGAAGAAGACCCAGGGACTGGACCCGAAAATAAAAGACATCCATTTTCACTTGGCTCAGGTGTACCGTTTTAAATCGTGGTGGGACGAGGCGATCGCCGAGTACGAGAAGCAAATCGAAACCGGCGGGGACGCGGAACGAACCTCGCTTTGCCGCGAAATGATCGGTCAGGTGCAGGCTTGGAAAGAGCAGTTGCGGACATCCCCAAGCGCGGGGAACGCGAAGCTCATTAAATAGCCAAAGCGCCGTTGGCGTTGTGCGGTAGGTCATGACAAGGTGGATCGGCTGGCGGCTGACCGCTGACGGCTGACCGCCATCCTCACGCGTGAGGGAATGGCTCGAGATGGGCGGAACGCGCGCGCCCCGAAGGACGAAAAGTGAAACTACTCATCTGCATGGTGCCGACGAAGCGGCTGGATCAGCTGAAAAAAGCGCTCTGGGAATCAGGCGTTCGTGGGGTGACTCTTTCGGATGCGAGCGGATACGGCTATCAGCAGGTGCAAGTGGAATCGGTCCAGGGCTCCGATTACAAGGTCCAATACCAGCCGCGCGTGAGGCTCGAGATCGCCGTTCCGGACGCCGAGGTGGATTCGGTCGTCAATCTGGTTTTGGACAACATCCGGACCGGTCGGATCGGAGATGGAAAGCTATTCTTGTTGCCCCTGGAGGATGCCATCCGGGTTCGTACGGGTGAACGAGGCGACAGCGCGCTTTAAAAATCCCTTGGTTTGGGCGTTTTTTGGGGAAATGACATTCTTTTTGGACTACAATCAGATCTCGGGCTTTTGAGATCAGACGGAGGATGCCGTGGCCGCCAAAGTCATGCTTGTGGATGACGCTTCTTTCATGAGGATGATGTTGAAGAACATCCTTGTGGGAGCGGGTTTTGAGGTGG
>CAZSKE010000379.1:0-2971 GCA_964607325.1 uncultured bacterium
TTCGGGCCGCTCGACAGCGGAAGGGAAGACGTGCCCTATGAAACAAGCGGGAACCATCAAGTGGACCGCGCCATGATGGAGCTTCTGAGGGAATCTTGAGGTCGAAAAGCGGATTCTTCCGCCCGCGTCGCGGCCTTCTTACGGATTGGGCTTGAGGGCGCTACCCACCCGGGCGGTGCGGGCGTGGGGGACGGTCGCGGCGCCGAAGGCCGGCGCGGCGGGGCGCAGGAGCCCGTATTTTTGTTTCATGGCCGTGATGCGTTGGTATCCCTCTTCCACCGTTTTTCGAGGGATGCGCCCGTCGGCCGCGGCCTCCACCAGGATGTCCAGGACGCGCCCTTCCACGCTGTCGGTGACCATCAGTAAATCCGCGCCGGCGTTGACGGCCTGCACCACCGAGATCTCGAGGGGGAACTGTTTTTTGATGGCCCCCATCCGAAGGTCGTCACACACCACCAGGCCCTTGAACCCCATATCGCCGCGGAGCAGTTTGCCCACGGTCTCCTGGGAAAGGGAGGCGGGAAAGTAGGGGTCGAGTTGCGTGTACACCACGTGGGAAACCATGACGGCGTCCAGCCCCTCCTGGATGAGCCGGTGGTAAGGCACCAAGTCGTTGACCCGCAACTCGCGGAGGGAGGTGTCGCAAACCGCCACTTCCCGGTGGGTGTCGAGCGTCACGCGTGACTGGGAGGGGAAGTGTTTTGCGGTGGCCAGCACGCCCTCCTGGCGCATGCCCGCCACGATACGGGCGGCGAGGGCGGCGACTTTTTCCGGGTCACTGCCCAGGGACCGGTGATAGCGCGTGATGATGGACAACGGAAGCCGCCGGTCCACGTCCACGACCGGCGCGAGGTTCATGTTGGCGCCCACCTCGCGCAATTGGCGTCCCGCGAGGCGCCCGAACTTGTAAGCGAGGTCGGGGTTGTTCGTCGCCCCCAAAGCCGCTTGGGACGGAAGGCCCCCGAAGCCGTGCTCCTCGCGAAGGCGACGCACGGCCCCGCCTTCCTGGTCCACCGCGATGAAAAGCGGGACGGGGGACGAGGCTTGGATGCGTCCGATGTAGGCCCGGAGCTGTTTTTTGTCCGCGATGTTCCTTCCGAAAAGCACCACGCCGCCCACGTGACCGGCCCGGATCATGTTTTTCTTCTCGCCGGTCAACTCCCTGCCCAAGACGCAGACCAGAAGCCTTTGGCCGAGCATGCGACGCAATCGCGCCCGCTCGGTGGGATTCAGGCTCTTGGCCGCGCCGCTGTGTTTTCTCCGGAGCGTTTCGACGAAGGGAGGCAAGGCGCCGGCTTGGGGATTCAGGGCCGTCGCCCGGTTGTAATGGAACAAAGCGGCCGCGTCCTGGCGCTGGAGGTAGAAACAGTGGCCGGCCAGGAACCAGGGGGCGGCTGATTCCGGCGCGGATTCGCGCACCCATCGGGTGTAACGAAGGCACCGGAATAGTTCCTGGCGTTGGTAGGCGGTCTTGGCCCATTCGAACGATCGGGCCGCGATCTCGTTTCGCCCGTTATCGGCGGAGTGGGCGAGCAGGAGGATCCCCAGGAAACCAAGGGCGGCGCCTAAGACGGTGGCTTTTCGCATAGGCGCAGATTATAGCCGTGTCCTGACGAGTGGGAAATGGAGGTTGCATCCTTCCTTTTCCGACCTTATCCTGAATCTTCCGGGGGCTTTTTCGGCCGCCGAGGAGATTCCCAAGGAATGGTCGCGTGACAAGCGCCCCTAGCGATTTCGAGGCTGTCGTCCTGGAAAACCGACCCGTTGGAGGCGCTTTCCGCCTTCGACTGGAGGATTCCCAGGGTTTTCTTTCCTCCGCCCTTCCGGGGCAATTCGTCAACTTGAGGGTCCAACCCGGTTATTCCCCCCTTTTGCGCCGCCCTTTCTCCATCGCGCGTCTTCTCCCCGGACGGGGCCGCGCTCTTCAACTCGAGGTGCTTTACGCGGTTGTGCGGGAAGGCACTCGCCTCCTGTCCGTCAAGAAACCCGGCGAGACCGTGGGCGTGTTGGGACCCTTGGGGAATCCTTTTCCCCATCTTGACCGGCGGCATCCCGCTTTGCTGGTCGGCGGCGGCATCGGGGTGGCCCCCTTGATCTACCTGGCGGAGACGCTGGGGTGTCGAAAAGTTCCCTTCGCTGTTTTTCTCGGCGCCCGGACGAAGAAGGATTTGCTCGGCTTGGATGTTTTCCGGAAGTTGGGAGCCCCCTTGTTCCTGGCCACCGATGATGGAACGGGCGGCCGGCGTGGCTTCGTGACGGAACTCGTGAAAGAGCATTTGGACTCGGGAAAGGCCCCTCAAGGCTCCGTGATTCACGCTTGCGGGCCGCGCCCCATGTTCCGCGCCCTCGCGTCCGTCGCGGCCGCGCGCGGTATCGTTCCTTTCCTGGGAAGAGCGCATGGCTTGCGGGATGGGCATCTGTCTCACGTGCGCTTGCCAGGTGTCGGGTGAGGCCGGTGTCCGCGTGAAGAGGACTTGCGTGGAGGGCCCGGTGTTCGAGGCCTCCCGGATCCCCTGGGACAAGGTGGTGGACTGACCATGACCCGTAAACCCCGGCAGAAAGCCCCCACTCCGCGTTTGGTCGTGACGATCGGCCGTCTCAAGATGGCGAATCCCGTCATGGTGGCGTCGGGTTGCTTCGGATACGGGGAGGAGATCGCGCGGTTTTATCCCCTCTCGCGCCTGGGGGCGGTCGTGGTCAAGGGAACCACCCTGGAGCCGCGGCCGGGGAATCCGCCGCCGCGTATGGCCGAGACGCCCGCCGGCATGCTCAACGCCATCGGATTGCAGAACGTGGGCGTGGAGGTTTTCCTCAAGGAAAAGCTCCCGTTCCTCGTGAAAACCCGTGTCCCCTGCGTTGTCAACATCAACGGACGCACGGTCGACGAGTACGCCGAATTGGCGCGAAGGCTGGACGGCGTGGCGGGCGTGGGGGCCTTGGAGGTCAACATCTCCTGTCCCAATGTGAAGGA